>NZ_LZHI01000040.1:0-36507 GCF_001690385.1 Gilliamella sp. Choc6-1 | reverse complement strand
AATAAGGGCTAGAAGTGGTAGTTATATTTTATAAAATTATTTTAATTCATTAGATTACTGTTAAGTTTAAGATTTGCGGGGTAAAAAAGTGTTTCCATACTTACTGTCATACCAATATACAGCTGAAACGAGTCATAAGCGGAAGCAGTGACAGAATCGATTAACAAATTTTAACTAACAGGTAATAACTGATGAAAACACAAATCAAAAAAGTCTTAATATTAGGTAGTAGTTTACTGATGTTATCGTTACTGACAGGGTGCGATTTTACCGATTATAAAACGCGAATTCAAAGGGAAAACGATATTAATAACCCAACAGGAAATAAAAAATCTTGCTTAAGGGTCGGTAAGGTTTATGAAGATATGTATCCTTATACTATTCACTATGTTGAAGGCGAAATTGATCCGAAAGAGCCTTATGATAAAGTAAAGCAAAATAGAAGATTGAACTTGAAGCTATCCCTCTATGCTAAAGAGGGATTATTTACCGAAGAGCTGGTTGGTCATGACGGCGATAAGCCCCTGTACCGTTATAATTTAACAGAGGAAGGGCGTAAATACGTAGATTGGTGGGGAGGCACTAACTTCTGCTTTGGTCGGGTTGTGGTTGATAGGATTACAGAGGTTGATAATCAACTTAAAGGTATGAGAATGGTGTCATTCCGTTACCATATGGAAAATGTGCCAAACTGGATAAAAAGCAAACAGATTTATAGTTTGTATCCTAATTTTGACGGTCTTGAAGATGTCGTAACAGGTAAGGATCTTGCCAGAGGGACTCATTATTATAATGTTAATGATTATGGTGAATTAAAGCTAAGAAGGGCTAAAAGTGGCGGTTATCTTTTATAAAATTATTTTAATTCATTAGGTTATCGATTTTTTTAAAAGTGATTTGTGCGTTCAATATTGGTTGGTTAAATTACTTTTAATAGGTTAAAACGTTAATTACAACAACAAGCAAAAGGATAATATATTAATATTGTATCTTGCTAATAAGGAGATGATTTGTACGATATGATATTTTGTATAAAATAGATTAATAGATTTTTATAAGTAAGAGAATTATAAAGGAAATAAAAATGAGTAAGTTAAAAGGGGTAATTCGTTTAGGGGATTCAACAGATCATGGTGGAAAGGTTATTACTGCATCGTCAACGATGAAGGTTTTAGGTAAACCCGTTGCTCGAGTAGGTGATTTAGTTAGTTGTCCTGTAAAATATCATGGTGTTAATCCAATCATTGAAGGTGAATCAACTATTACCGATCAAGGTCTACAAGTAGCTTTAGATGGTCATAAAAGTGCTTGTGGTTGTTCTTTAATATCATCAATATCAGAAGTAGGGAAAGGCTAATGTCTATAGATTTAACCTCACTGCCAAAGCTAATGCCCGAACCCAAAAAATTAAATTTAAGATTATGGGCGTTTTTGTTGGTTGCGTTCATATTTATTGGCGCTGTCATTACAGTAGCTACCAGTTTTTTTTATCGTATCCCAAATGCTCTATTTTTATCGGGGATTTTTGTTTTTCCTGTGCTTATTTGGGGTGGGCTTTTTTTGTACCGTTTTTATGCTCATAGTTATTGTAAAGCTTATAATAATGAATGGAATTTATATCGAGAACAACGCAAAGAGGAGATGATAAATGATGGGCAAAGAGGTTTATCCGTTTTAGGGTATTTGCTCGTTACACAATACGGTAAATTAGGCAATGCAGCAAATATCATTGATAACAAATTTTTAATGACATCGAAGCTACATCCTAAAAGTAGTATTGTTGTGCCTCATACCACTTTACCTATAAATGATGATTTAAAAAATGAAAATTTTAGTGATCGTTTACAATTGATATTTACAGACTGGGAAAAAGAAATCAAAGCTAAATTGGATCAAGTTCCAACCAATTTAAATTTGCATGTGCGATTATTTATAGATGCAGGTATTTCTGAGGAGCAAATTAATACGTTATGGACAAACACATTAGGAAAATTGGTTTCTAATCCAACTAGTTTGGTGATTGAAGCGCCAAGCCGTTCATCGACATTTATTGAATCATGGTTAGATGACAAAGAGCATGATAATGATTTACTGTTAGTGATAAATGCGCATATGTTTTTTTCTCCAGAGAAAAATCAAGGTGAATTTGCTTCATGGCTTTTGTTAGCGGGTGAAAAGGCAGATATTGGAGCTTTGTTGGATGATCAATCCTCATTAGTAAAAGTACACCGCAGTGAACAAACTTCGTCATTAAATCAAACTATTGATAATGCTTTATTATGGGGTAGCGCTAATAAAGCAACTTATGGCGATGTATGGTATAACGGTGTATCTTCAGTGTTAAAAAATGATATCGTTAATCATTTTAACCAAATTGAATTTAAGCCGCAAAATATGGTGAATGTTGAAAGTGCCATTGGCTATGCGGGACTTTGTTCATATTGGTTAGGTTTGTCTTTAGCTATTGAGAATGCTGTTAATTCTAAAAATAATCAGTTAATAGTTATAGGAAAACCAAAAGTTGCAGCTTCAGTAGTTTCATATTTGCAGAATAATATTACAAGCAGTAGCGATAATGGAAATGTCTAACTCAAGACAAATCACTACACAATCCAAATAAAAAATTTGGATTAACAGCTGAAGTTATTATCCTTGCTTAAGTGTGGTCAAGTGAGTTAATTGGCATAAAATATTTTGGTAGGGAGCCAAATCAAGTGATGACGACAAGGATGTGCGATATTTATGGTTCATCAAATGCCAATTAATCAAACGTGTGGAATCATGCGGTGATCAGCACTTGGGCAGCAGCACGCTTATCTTAATATCTATTTACAATAAAGATTCTATCCTAACAATCAGGATTTTATATCAATCAATGGATATTTACCTTGAATATCTAGAATTTTAAGCATATAAATAAAAATCTTTGAAATTAATTCGTTCCGAATTTTGATGTTTTAATTCTTATTAAGTGAGGTTGATATGAAGCTTCGTAAAGTGATGATTATCGGTGTTGGTAATGTTGGTTCAACAACGGCTTATACTTTGGTTAATCGGGGAATTTGTGAAGAAATTGCTCTTGTTGATCTCAATAAGGATTTGGTTTATGGGCATGCGCAAGATTTATTAGATGCCGCAGCTTATCGACAAAATATGGTTAAAGTTAGCTTACGCGAATCAGCTGATTGTGCTGATATTGATATCGCAATTATCACTGTTACCTCAAGCATTGCTCAAAAAAGTCGAGCAGAAGAACTTGCTGGAACCTCTAAAATCATTGATAGCATAGTTCCTAATATGATGAAGAATGGTTTTAAGGGGATATTTTTAATTGCAACCAATCCTTGCGATGCCATTACATATCAAGTCTGGAAACTATCTGGCTTACCTCGTCACCGAGTGATTGGTACAGGGGTATGGCTTGATACGGTACGTTTGCGTCGATTATTGGGCGAAAAAATGGATATTGGTCCACAAAGCATTGATGCTTTTATTGTCGGTGAACATGGTGATTCACAATTTCCGGTTTGGTCTCATTCATCAGTTTATGGTATTAATCTTAATCGTTTAGACAAAAACAAAATTGATTTTGATGATATTGGTTTAAAAGCTAAAAATAAAGGTTTTGAAATTGTTAATTATAAACAATGTACTGAATATGGTATTGCCAGCACCATTACAGAAATCTGCCAGCATATTTTTACTAATAGCCATCGAGCTTTGGCTTTAAGCTGTATTTTAAATGGTGAATATGGTTATAAAGATGTTGCTATTGGTGTTCCTGCAATTTTAGATCAACATGGAATTAAAAAAATTATAGAACTCGACTTTACCGAAAACGAAAAACAGCTTTTTGAAAAAAGTATTAATATTATTAAAGGTTATATTCATCAAATTAAATAACGGATAGTAAAAATATGCTAATACCTTTTATTATAAGGCGCTAGGAGTGTTTGGGGGCGGTAGGGTTTCGGACGTGATTGCAGTAGCTGTTTTTAGCTTTAAATTTAATACGCCCGAAACTTAACTAAATTAATCAATCTTACTGTTTTATTTAACCTTAATTTGTTAAAAACAATTTAAGCGATGGGTTATACGTTTCGTTATGAAACGCATAACCTAATTCGGTTAAGTGTTGGTTAAACAGGTTAATGGTTGATTCGGCTATTTCAAACGCGGCAAGTACACGACCATAATCGGTACCGTGGCTACGATAGTGGAACATTGATATATTCCAATTAGTGCCTAACGTTTGTAAGAATTTTAGTAGTGCTCCTTGCGATTCAGGGAACTCAAAACTGTATACTTGTTCTTGAAGTGGTTTGCAAGGCTTGCCACCAATCATGTAGCGTACGTGAAGTTTTGCCATTTCATCTTCAGTAAGATCAACAACAGGGTAATTTGCAGCAGTGAGTTCTTGCATGATTTCATCTTTTTCGTTACTTTTTGCGATTTTAACACCCACAAAAATACAAGCTGATTTTTCATCATGATAGCGGTAGTTAAATTCGGTCACAGCTCGCCCACCTAATAGCTGGCAGAAATTTAAAAAACTGCCTTTCTTTTCTGGGATGGTGACGGCTAATAACACTTCACGTTTTTCGCCTAATTCACAACGTTCTGATACATAGCGTAAGTTGTGGAAGTTTAAATTCGCTCCTGATAATATGTGAGCAAGGCTTTCGCCACTGATGTTGTGCTGTTCTACGTATTTTTTTAGCCCTGCTAGTGCTACTGCGCCAGATGGTTCAGCTATTGCACGCACATCGTCAAATAAGTCTTTCACTGCTGCGCAAATTTCGTCGCTATCCACGGTAATAATATCATCAATATATTGTTGGCAAAGTCTGAATGTTTCATCGCCAATTCGTTTGACTGCAACGCCTTCAGCAAAGAGTCCGACACGCTCTAAATCAATAGGGTGACCTGCTTCTAATGCAGCTTTTAAGCAAGCTGAGTCTTTAGGCTCAACCGCAATAACTTTGATTGATGGCATGATTTGTTTGATTAATACTGCAATGCCTGCGGCAAGCCCACCACCACCAACAGGTACAAAGATTCGGTCTAGTTTGGCATTTTGTTGTAATAGTTCCATAGCAATACTGCCTTGCCCAGCAATTACTAGTGGATGATCAAATGGTGGAATGAAGATGCGATTTTGTTCTTTAGCCAGTTCCATTGCTTTGGCTTTGGCTTCGTCAAAATTGGCGCCATAAAGTAATACTTCACCCCCAAAACTTTTTACAGCTTCAACTTTGATATCCGCTGTGGTAAGAGGCATAACAATTAAGGAGTTAATACCTAATTTGCTTGCTGAAAAAGCCACACCTTGCGCATGGTTACCTGCTGATGCAGCAATAACGCCGCATTTGCGTTCTTCTTCACTTAAGCTGGCTATCATGGCTTGTGCACCACGAATTTTAAAGCTGTGGACGAGCTGGCGATCTTCGCGTTTGACAAAAACTTGATTGTGTATTCTTGCCGATATTTTTTCCATTTTTTCAAGTGGCGTTACTTCTGCCACATCGTATACGGCGCTACAAAGCGTTGCTTTTAAATAATCTGCACCGGTAAGTTGAGTATTTTCTTGTTTCACAATTAGCCACCTAATTTACTTTTATCTCGTACGGCACCTTTGTCTGCGCTTGTTGCTAAACTGGCGTAAGCTTTAAGCGCAAAAGAGACGTAACGATCTCGATTATGAGGGGTAAATGCTTTTTCACCTCGTTCTAGTTCTGCAATTCGTCGGCGTTCAAGTTCAGAAGTTGGGACATCTAGTACTAATTTACGATTTGGGATATCAATATCAATAATATCGCCATCACGAACAAGACCTATAACGCCGCCATTTGCTGCTTCTGGAGAAATATGACCGATCGATAAGCCAGAAGAACCACCAGAAAATCGTCCGTCAGTAATGAGTGCACATTTTTTGCCTAGCCCCATGGATTTTAAATAACTGGTTGGGTAGAGCATTTCTTGCATACCCGGTCCGCCTTTTGGTCCTTCATAAATGATGACAACCACATCGCCTGCTTCTACTTTACCGCCTAATATGCCATCAACCGCATCTTCTTGGCTTTCAAATACTTTTGCAGGCCCTCGGAAAATTAAATTTTCAGCGGCAACGCCTGCAGTCTTAACAATTGCGCCATCTTGAGCAACATTGCCATAGAGTGTTGCAAGTCCACCGTCTTGACTATAGGCGTGAGCTTTATCACGAATACAACCGTTTACACGGTCATCGTCAAGTGAATCCCAATAACAATCTTGTGAAAAAGCTTTAGTGGTGCGAATGCCTGCAGGTCCACTACGATACATTTTTTTTACTGCTTCGTCAGTAGTTTGAGTTATGTCGTATTTGGTGAAAGTTTCTTGTAATGTTAGTCCTAGAACGTTGTGTACATTGCGATTTAGTAGTCCGGCTTTATCCAGTTCAGACATAATTGACACAACGCCACCAGCTCGGTGAACATCTTCCATATGATATTGCGCAGTACTTGGTGCTACTTTACATAAATGTGGAACTTTACGCGATAATCTATCGATATCTGACATGGTAAAGTCGATTTCGCCTTCTTGTGCAGTGGCTAACAAATGTAATACGGTGTTGGTCGAGCCACCCATAGCAATATCTAACGACATAGCATTTTCATATGCCGCTTTTGTTGCAATAGATCGTGGTAGGTAAGATGCATCATCATGTTCATAATAACGTTTGGTGATTTCAACAATGCGTTTAGCTGCATTTAAAAAGAGTTGTTCACGTTGTTTGTGAGTGGCGATAAGTGAGCCATTGCCTGGTAATGAAAGCCCTAATGCTTCGGTTAAGCAGTTCATGGAGTTAGCCGTAAACATGCCAGAGCAAGATCCACATGTTGGGCAGGCTGATTCTTCGATGGCTTTGCTATCAGCATCACTTACATTCGGGTTAGCGCTTTGAATCATGGCGTCAACTAAGTCTAATTTAATGATTTGGTCAGATAGTTTAGTTTTGCCAGCTTCCATTGGTCCACCTGAGACAAAAATAGTTGGGATGTTTAAACGCAGCGATGCCATTAACATACCCGGGGTGATTTTGTCACAGTTTGAGATGCAGATCATGGCATCGGCACAATGTGCATTAACCATATACTCGACAGAGTCAGCAATGAGTTCTCTTGAAGGAAGTGAGTAAAGCATTCCACCATGTCCCATGGCAATACCATCATCAACTGCGATTGTATTGAACTCTTTGGCTATACCACCCGATGCTTCAATTTGTTTGGCGACTAGCTGTCCAATGTCTTTTAGGTGGACATGTCCTGGTACGAATTGAGTAAATGAGTTAACCACAGCTATGATAGGTTTACCAAAGTCTTCATTTTTAACGCCAGTTGCACGCCATAATGCGCGGGCTCCTGCCATATTCCTTCCTTCGATGGAAGTGGCTGATCGATATTTAGGCATTTATTGCTCCCAATTTTTTTATGCAAGCGACTGATATTTATTGGTACATAATTTTATTAAATAAATTATTTTTTAACCCATTTTCTGCCGAGCTAGCCGGCAGGTTTGGGAACTTTTTATTTAACTGGATCTAACCATCCGTATTTATCTTCAGTTTTACCGTTAAATAAACCGAAGAATGTTTGTTGGATTTGTTTGGTGATTGGACCACAACGACCAATGCCAACTTGAATGCGGTCAACGCTACGTACTGGTGTAATTTCAGCTGCAGTGCCTGTCATAAATACTTCGTCAGCTAGATAAAGTGATTCGCGTGATAATGTTTGCTCGCGTACTTCTATGCCAATGTCACGTGCTAGTGTTAGCACTGCATCACGGGTAATACCTGGTAGCGCAGAAGACGATAGAACAGGGGTATATAAAATGCCATCTTTTATGATAAATAGGTTTTCGCCCGCACCTTCTGATAGGTGACCATGTACATCTAACGCAATACCTTCTTGAAAGCCATTGGCTCTTGCTTCAGATCCGATTAATAATGACGACAAATAGTTACCGCCCGCTTTAGCTGCTGCGGGAATGGTGTTTGATGCAACCCGATGCCACGATGAAACCATGGCATCAATACCTTGATCTAAAGCTTCTTCACCAAGATAGGCACCCCATGGAAATGCAGCTATCATGACATCGGTTTGATAACCAGCAGGCGGGTTTACTCCCATGCCGACATCCCCTACAAAAACAAGTGGGCGAATATACGCACTTTTTAAATTATTTTTTTTGATAGTTTGGCGAGTTGCTTCCATAATTTCTTCAAGAGAATAAGAAACAGGAAAACGATAAATTTTGGCTGAATTTAATAGTCTTTGTGCATGTTCTTTGTGGCGAAAAATAGCAGGACCTTTATGTGTATTGTAACAGCGGACGCCTTCGAAAACGGATGTACCATAATGCAACGCATGTGACATTACATGTACTTTTGCATTAGCCCATGGAACCATTTCGCCATTAAACCAAATATAATCAGATTTTGCTGTAGAACCCATTTTTTATTCCTCTTTGATTTTACTTTTTGTTAAGCTTGTATTTGCGCTATATCTTTAATATTAACGGTCAAATATGTACTATAGTTTTAAGTTTGTTTAACATCTAATACTTTGATTAGCACCAATTTAACTAGTTGTTATAAATAATGATTGCCTGTTAAATGATTATGCTTCAATTGATATCACATCCACTAATTTAGCAACTTGATTTTGTAATGTTGATATCGATCTCTCTGTTGCAAGTGTTAATGATAAAATGAATGTATGATTATCAATTGTGTGCATTTGCATTTTTTTTATATGTCCACCACGATGACGAATAACTCGTAAGATACGTTCAAGTGTTCCTAATTTATTATCCGCTTTTATGGTCAATTGATATGGTGTTTCACTCATCGCTTACTCCTTACTACTTTTATCTAGCATATTTTCATTAGCTGCACCGGGGGGAACTAATGGCCAAACGTTTTCTAATTCATCAATACGTACATGTAAGAGATATGCGCTCGATGAATTGAATAGATTATTTAGTGCTTCTTCAATTTCTGATTTTTTGTAGATAGTTTGCCCCGGAATATCAAACGCTTTGGCTAACATGATAAAGTCTGGGTTATCTGATAAGTTGGTTTCGCTATACCTTTCATTAAAAAATAATTCTTGCCATTGACGAACCATGCCCAAACGTTGGTTATCAATTAAAATTATTTTTATCGGTAGGTGTTTGCGTTTAATTGTGGTGAGCTCTTGGACATTCATCATGAAAGAGCCATCTCCGGATATGCAAATAACACAATCATTTGGTCTTGCCATTTGAGCCCCAATAGCTGCAGGCAGTCCAAATCCCATCGTTCCAAGACCACTTGATGTAATAAAGTTTTGTGGATGATTAAAATGCATGTGTTGGGCTGTCCACATTTGATGTTGTCCAACATCTGTTGTGATAATGGTGTTTGCTGATTTACGCTCTGAAATTGTTTTTAATAATGCTGGAGCATAAATCGCTTCTCCAGGGTGATCATAACGCGTTGGATGACTAGATTTTAATTTGTCTATCCTTTTGTGCCATGCTTCAATCGATACTTTTTGGTGAAGTTGTGGAAGCACTTGTTTTATATCACCTTGTAGTCCCAAATGGGTTTGGCGTAGTTTATTAATTTCGGCTTGGTCGATATCGATATGAATCACTTTAGCATGGCGTGCAAATTCATTAAGGTTACCTGTTACTCGGTCATCAAAACGTACACCTAATGCAATTAATAAATCACATTCCTGCACTGCTAGGTTAGCCGCTTTTGAGCCGTGCATGCCGATTAATCCTAAGTAATATGGGTTATTAATATCTGCAACACCTAAACCTTTTAAGGTTGAAACGCTCGGAATTTGCGTTAATTCCATGAAATCCTTTAATTCGGTAATCGCACCTGAAAGCCCAACACCACCACCAATATATAGCATTGGTTTTTGGGCTTGAGCCATCATCTTTTGGGCTAGTGTTATTTCATCATGCGAGATAGAAATTTGTTTATCGAACTTAAGTGAAGTTTGGTTAAAATGAGGTTTTAAGAAAGAAGGTGATAAATGTTGTTGGTAATCTAAGTCTGCTAATTGTATGTCTTTTGGTATATCAATTAATATTGGTCCTGGTCTGCCTGAGTTGGCTATATAAAACGCCTCTTCTAAGGCATTGGGCAAGTTTTGTGGTTTATCTATTAAGTAGCTGTGTTTGGTACAGGCTAGCGATAAACCTAAAACGTCGACCTCTTGAAAGGCATCGGTGCCAATTAGTTTATTGGGTACTTGACCTGTTATGGCAATAATAGGAACAGAATCGATTAAAGCATCTGCTAGTCCTGTAATGATGTTGGTTGCTCCTGGACCAGAAGTGGCAATGCATACGCTTATTTTGCCTGTGGCACGTGCGTAACCAATAGCGGCCATTGCCGCACCTTGTTCATGACGACAAAGTACATGTTCAATTCCACCATCATAAAGCGCATCATATAGAGGCATAATTTGTCCACCAGGATACCCAAAAACGGTGGTAATGCCTTTTTCTTTCAAGGTTTTTACTATCCACTGTGTTCCTAACATTTATTCCTCGCTTGTTCTATTCAATTATGTATTGGCTATAAAAAAACCCCCGCTTTTTTGGGGCGGGGGTTTTGGGTTATGTGTTAACCTTTTTTAACTCAAAAACGCCCCTGCGCAGGAATAATGACCACGCTGATAATAGTAATGAGGGCGATGTTGAGTAGAAAATTCATAATAATTTGTTCTATTTTTTATTATTTTTAAAACAGTGTTCTAATAAAATACTCGCTT
Source organism: Gilliamella sp. Choc6-1 (assembly GCF_001690385.1). Lineage (NCBI taxonomy): Bacteria > Pseudomonadati > Pseudomonadota > Gammaproteobacteria > Orbales > Orbaceae > Gilliamella > Gilliamella sp. Choc6-1. The sequence goes on along the minus strand of NZ_LZHI01000040.1, from coordinate 25,690 downwards.
TAAAAAAAAGTGCAACATTTTTATTGTGTTTCTAATAATTTACTGAATGTAACTTAAAAAATTTAATTTTGCATAAGTTTTATATCAATTTTAATCAATTAAAGTATAATTTTTAAGTGGTATTTTGTTAGATATTGATGTATAAATGTTGTTCAATTGCAGTTCAAAGCTATCAATGGTTAATTTTATAAACACTGCTAAAAGAACCAGCTATCAGATATTGAAAGGGCTAAATATGAAAAGGTGGAAGGTAACAGCTTTACTTACATTGATTTGTATTTTAGTGGGTTGTGATAATTCTTCTAAAACGACATCAAGCAATTCAAAAAATATTAAATCCGATTCATCTAGTCACAATAATGATGTTGATGTTTCTCAATATTCTGTTATTAATCCAGTGAAAAAAAACTTACCAATAGAAATTGATGATTTGACAACCTTGTTTGATATTTTTGCCGAAAAAAATAGGATTAACTATCAATATAGGGTTAAAAATACACCAACTCAAGCTTTATTATTGCCTAGCACACTTGAAACTATACGTAATAATTTACTTTCAGATTATTGCCGAGATACCCCTGAAATAAAGACGTTAAAAAATATTTTTCCTAATGGCGCGAATTATCATTATTATGTTGATAATGAAGAAGTCATTATTGTTGAGTTGAAATTATCGGATTGCCAAGCTAAGACTAAGTAGATTTTTAATCTAAAAATAGTAATGTGATTGCTTTTTTATGAATTTAACCATCTTTAATATGACAGTATAAGTTTATAATTTTTAGTGCCCTAATTGGTTATAAACTGGCTAACTCTACGTTTATTTGATACACTATTGTCGGTGCAAGATTATGCAACACCAATGGTTTGGTATTATATGAATTATTGACCTCACCAAGCCAATCAAGGAAAGCCACCGTAATTACTTATTGAATCTTTAATTATATTGAATTTACACAAGTTTATATTTGATTAAAGTTTTGGTTTTTTACACAACTATTCGACACTCTTTATTCAAAATATTTTTAGGATTAATTGTTATATAGCAACAAGGTTTTACTATTAATTGATGTTATTTAAGTTTTATTGGGTTTAAAACATATATGCCTAACTTAGGAGAAAATTATGAGTAAACAAACCTGTAATCCACTTACAAAATATTATCATGATAAATTTCCGAAACAGAAACAAGCTGCACCAGGGTTACAATGTGAAATGGACCCAGTACCAGATTGTGGCGAGAAAAGCTATCAAGGGCATCAGCGATTAGAAGGTAAAAAGATGCTTGTTACTGGTGGCGATTCAGGTATTGGTCGAGCAGCGGCGATTGCTTATGCAAAAGAAGGGGCTGATGTCGCTATTAATTATCATCCTGATGAGCAAAAAGATGCTGAGGATGTGGCTAAAATTATTGAGAAGGCAGGACGTAAAGCTGTTTTGATTCCTGGTGATTTGAGTGATGAAGCTTTTTGTAAAAAAATGGTGGATGAAGCACATAATAAACTTGGGGGATTAGATAATCTGACTTTAGTTGCCGGCAAACAAACCTCTGTTGCAGATATTATGGACTTAACTACCGAGCAAATTAGGAAAACTTTCGAAATTAATGTATTTTCACTATTTTGGACAACTAAAGCTGCGTTAGGTTATTTGAAACCTGGATCGACTATTATTACGACCTCATCTGTTCAAGCTTTCCAACCTGGTGCAAGTTTATTAGATTATGCAGCGACTAAATCGGCCATTATTGCATTTACAAAAGGTCTAGCAAAACAAATAGCGAGTAAGGGTATTAGAGCAAACATTGTCGCACCTGGTCCTGTCTGGACGCCATTACAAATTTGTGGTGGTCAACCTAGTGACGCCATTCCTGAATTTGGTAAAGAAACGCCTTTAAAACGTGCAGGGCAGCCTGTTGAACTTGCTGGTGTTTATGTGCATTTAGCCTCAAGTGAGTCGAGCTACACTACGGCTGAAACCTATGGTGTGACAGGTGGTGAGCATACTAACTAATGAAATCATAACTAATATTTTCAATAAAAGGGTTTATTAAAGCGCTTTTATTAATGTTTTTTTTTAAATCAACGTTCTATTATGTATTAATTATAATAGCAACACTATTTTTACTCATTATAAACAAAGGCAGAATAATGAAAACTTTAAAAGTAATTTCTTTGGCAATTGTGGGGGTTTTTTTAGTTAATTGTGATAATTCTGGAAAGACTATGGGGGATCTTCAACAAAAAATTGAACAAACTGGATCAGATATGGGCAATAAAGCTAATGATTTATATGCACAAGCAAAATTAGAAACTCAAGAAGCGTTAGATAAGCTAAAAGAGGGTAACTATGGTGTTGCTCAGGATATGATTATTAAAGGTATTAAACAACAATTGCCAATGAATACAGATCAAAATACAACGTTAGTTGATATATCAAAAGAAAATAATACAATTAATTATAAATATGTAGTTAAAAATATAAATAATGATACGTTGCAATCAGACAATAATAAAAATTCATTATTGAGTAATTTAAAATCTTATTATTGTGGTAATGATATAATTGTAAAAGGGATAAGATTGGCCTTTCCTGATGGTTCCAACTATAACTATTTTATCAATGATGAGAAAGTGTTAACTTTAAATTTAAAGCCGAGCGATTGTGAGGCTCGATAAATCTTAATCTGCTTTCTAAGCTAATAAATAATTTACGTTATGATTATCAAGGAAAGTAATAGATAGAAAAACAGGGCGTTAAGTCCTGTTTTTCATTTACAATTTGATAAGGTAGAAATTTTTTGTATTAATCTAGAGCTTTACCTTTGGTTTCTGGAATTAAAAAGACAAAAGCAGCCGCTGAAAGTAGGTAAGCTGCTGAAAGTAATGCAAGAGCATAGCTAATAGAATAAATGGTTGCGAGATAAGCAATTAGGACTTGTGAAACACCTGCAATACCACGACCAGTATTAAAAATAATATTTTCCGCACTTGAACGTGCATCGGTCGGATAATGTTCAGCAAGCAAAGCTCCATAGCCGCCCATCATACCATTGACGAAAAAGCCAATAACAGATCCAAATATGATTAATATTGTCATATTGGTTTGTTGAAAATAAAACCATATGGATATGGTTGAGATTAAAAGGAATACGATATAAGAAGGTCGACGTCCAAATTTATCACATAACCAACCAAAAATTAAGATACCTAAGGACATACCAATTGTTGTTGAGATTGTCCAAAACATGGTGTTTTTAAATTCTAATTTTAGCTCGGAAGCTATCATATTTGGCATCCAAACCATGAGCCCATAAAATCCGAAGTTTTGTACTGCACACGCTATTGTTAATCCGATTGTTGTCGCAGTTGTTTTTGGCGAACTAAACAGTTTATTAATAGCAATTTTATTTTTGTTTTGATCTTTTAAATTTTGCCAAATTTCTGGTTCTTTCAGTCCGTTACGTGTCCACGCCACAAATAGTGCTGGTAACACACCTACAGCAAAGGCCCAACGCCACCCATAAAATTCACCAATAAAATTAACTGTTAAAGTGGCAAGAATAATGCCAGCTTGAAAGCCTAATGCAACGATGGAGGTTGCTCTTGATCGTTTGTTTTTAGGCCAGCTTTCTGAAACCAGTGTCATACCGATACCAAATTCGCCACCAAGTCCAAGCCCACTTAAAAATCGAAAGATTAAGAAGCTTTCATAATTAGGTGCAATAGCACATAGTCCAGTAAATAGGGAAAAGATTAAAATGGTCCATGAAAAGACTCTAACTCGACCATATTTGTCTGCAAGGATACCAAATAAAATACCACCCAGTACAGCTCCAAGCAATGTGACGGATGTTAAAGTACCCAAATCGGTATTAGATAAATTAAAGGTAGTAGAAATTAGGCTAAAACAAACACCTAAGATCATCATATCCATGCCATCTAATGCGTAACCGACAGTAGATGCAAAAAGCGTTCTTTTTTGATATGGGGTTGTTTGTTCGCTTTCATTTTTAACTTGCTTGAATGAGTTTGCTTCAGCTTTCATGTGTACCTCTAGTTATTTAAATAAATAGTTGCTTAAAATACGCGTTTTTTATGTTTAATCTTTGTTTAGACGGTAGCTAATTTAAAGCGGGGCAAGTATATACTTAAAACTTATAAAAATCCAACTTAAAGACCCAAACAACCTTTTTATAAATAAAAAGGTTGTTTGTAGTTAAAGATCCCCACGTTATGAGCAACTATTTTTATTCATTTGTGGCATTACAAAAGCGAAAAATCTCAATTATTTATTGAGTACTAAAAGTTTGTTTTATAGTCAGATATTAACCAAATATGTTAACTTTTATGAAGATAACATACTATTTTTAATCAATAAAATACCAATATCCTTTATTGACAAGTTTAAGCATAGTGTTTAGTACGTTTTTATCTTGTAATTGTTCGTAACTCAAAATTTCAGTTTCGCATAAAATATCAATCATTGGCTTAGGTAAATTTATTTTTTCTCCATGAATATAGCCAGATTCACCAATTTTAAACATTCGAATGCTTGGTACTCGACACAATTTTGCGCCAGTTTGTAACATTGACTGAAATTCATCATATTCGTATGGGGGGTCAACAGAAACGATGTTAAGTTCATGCATTGGTAAAGTGATGTGTTTGCCAAACCAATCATTAAATAGGTTCGGTGTTTTGACCAAGTCAATGATTTGATCTTGCAATTTGGCTAATTCATAAGGCTGAATTTGATAAGGATCTTTAGGTAATTTTAAATCTGGATCTTGATAAAAAATACCATTAGGCAAGTTATCAATAATGTAGTCTGCAAAACCACTTAGTAGCTCTTGTGAAGTTTGCGTTCTAAAACCAACCGAATAACTTAATGATTCGCCAATCGATATACCATTATGTGGATAGCCAATTGGGATATATAAAATATCACCCGCTACGATTTCTTCATCAATGATGGGATGGTATTTTTCAACATGCAATAACGCTTTATGAGCGTTAAATTGCTTATAATTTGGGTTTCGATCACCAACTTGCCAACGTCTGCATCCCTTACCTTGGATAATAAAAACATCATAATTATCAATATGAGGACCAACTCCAGCCCCTTTAGTGGCATAAGAAACCATTAAATCTTCAAATTGCCATTGGGGTATGCACTTAAAGGGTTCTAGTAAAGTGGCTGCTTGTTCGTGCCAATGATCAACAGCTTGTACTAATAAACTCCAATGATCTTCACCTAAACGGCTAAAATCAGTGAAAGGACCAAATTTGGCATCCCATTTACCATTTTTGTTGGTAACGATCCGGCTTTCGATCTCTTCCTCCATTGCCAATCCAGCAAGTTCGTCGGGGGTAATAGGGTCAATAAAATGCTTAAAAGCATTACGTAAAATAACCGGTTTTTTTTGCCAGTAATTTTTTAAAAAATTATCCCAGTCTATGGTTAATTTATTACTCATTTAATTTCCCCTGTAAATTAAATAACTGACAAAAGTTATTGGTTGTTTGCTGAGCAATAATATCTAGCGTTACGCCTTTTAAAATAGATAAATAGTTAGCAACTTCCCGTACGTAAGCTGGTTGGTTTTCTTTTCCTCGGTAAGGTACGGGTGCCAAATAAGGTGAGTCCGTTTCAACCAAAATTCGGTCAATTGGTACATATTTTGCAACTTCGCGTAAAGCTTCAGCATTTTTAAAGGTGATAATGCCAGAAAAAGAAATATAAAAACCGATATCTAATAATTGTTTAGCTGTGTCAATATCTTCGGTGAAACAGTGTAATACACCAGAGTGGACATGCTCTTCTTTTAGTATTTTTAAGGTATCTTGTTTGGAGCTGCGTGTATGGACAATAATGGGTTTACTTAATTTTCTACCTAAGCGTATGTGCTCTTTAAAAATAGTTTGTTGTAATTCTATATTGTCTTGCTGGTAATAATAATCAAGCCCCGTTTCGCCAAGTGCTACGACATTATCTTGTCTTGCTAAAGTTTCAAAACGATTTGCATCGTATTGTTCATCGTCAAGGTTAAGTGGATGAATACCGCAAGAAAGAGAACATTGTTTTTGATAAGGTGTGAGCAGTTGCCTCATTGACTCATAACCTGATAGGGTTGTTGCTACGCTTAGACAATGTTTAACATCATTTTTGAGTGCATCTTGTAACACTTTATCGATAGATCTTGTACTTAAGTTTAAACTATCTAAATGACAGTGTGAATCAATTAAAAACATATATTACTCTTTATTTGAATGTTGTTCAAAATCACGAACAGGTTTGATGGTCGACCAAGAACGGCAAGCCGGACATAACCAATAAATAGAGTTAACTGTGAATCCACATTTTTGGCAGCGATAATTTGGTACCGCTTTTATTTGTTCTCCTACCATATTACGTAAAAGTAATAAACTTTCTCTTGCTTTACCTTGTTCTGCATCTGCTACATGATAATCCATTAATCGATAAAATCCTTTTAAATTAGGATGTTTAATGAGTTCTCGATACATGTAATATTGTGCCGCATCAAGCCCTTTTTGTTTTTCAATAATATCTGCAAACATGAGCTCAGCTACACTACCAGTGTCTTGTTCAACACATTGTTGTAAAAATTGTTGAAATTCATATTGATTATCAAGCTGTTGATAACAATCTTTTAGTAATGGTAATGCTTCACCAATGAATGCTTTGTCCTGATGTAAAATTTGTTGAAATGATTCGATCGCTTGTTCAGTTTTATTTTGTACCATAAGTACTCTTCCCAACATGAGTGATGTTCGTGCACATGTGGAGTCAGCAGACGCTGATTTTTGTAAAAAAACATAAGCTTTGTCTAAATCTTCATTTGCCATTGCTAAGGATGCTAACTCACAATAAAATTGAGCTATATCTGTTTTATATTTAATATTGCCTAATTTAACCAGTTTTGTTGCTGCATTGATGGCACTTATCCATTCACTAGTTGATTGGTAAATAGTGATAAGTTGTTGTAAAGCGTGTTGTTGAAAGTCTTCTTCATCAATTAATTGTAAAAACATGCCTTCAGCACGATCGTATAGGCCGGCTATCATATAGTCTCTGCCTAATTGCTGAATAGCTAATAATCGCTGATCGAAGGTTAATGAAGAACTTTCCATCAAAGCTTGATGAATGCGTATCGCTCTATCCACCTCGCCCCGAGATCGAAATAAATTTCCTAACGTTAGATGTGCTTCAAGTGTGCCTTCATCTTCTTTTAACATGTCTAAGAATAGATCGACAGCTTTGTCTTTTTGATTCGATAAAAGAAAATTAAGACCATCGACATATTCACGTGATAATCGATTCGATTGAGCTAAATATTTTTGTTTTGCATTTCTGTCACCCATATACCAGCCATATGCAGCGGCAATAGGAAGCAATAGAAATAACAGTTCAAACATAATCTCTTTTCTTAATCGATTTTTGTTAATTGTGTTTTTTGATGATTTGCTAAATCTTCATCATATTTTTTTTGTAATTTATTCAATTTACGTTTAGTCGATGAGTGTTGTAATTTTGATTTGAGAAAAAATATACCTGTTACAAACCAACCTACAATGAAACCAGAACCAAATAAAATTCCGAGTAAAACAGATATGCGTACTTCTGATTTTGCGACTAAATAATTAAATGTTACAACCTGATCATTGGCTGCTCCTAGTGCTATAGATATGGCAAAAATGGCAATTATCAATAGAACCAATATAATTAATTTCATAACGTTGACCTTTCTATTTTTATCTGAACATCTTTTTTATTAATGGTTTATTTATATATTTCTGCATTTATTTTTATAAAGCAGTGTTAAAAGCTGGTCTTTAATAAAATTCTCGCTGAATTTTGAATCATTTTTCTTAAAGTTATTTCTCTACTATATGATATTTTCGGGCATAAAAACAGCAGATTAATGAAATACTCCAAGCTATTATAATGCCGAGTGCTAAATCTTCTGGTCTATGCATACCAAGCAATAAGCGACTTATTTCAATTAACCCCGTCCATAGAATGATAATTGATACAACAATATAATGACGTTTAAAACCAAATAATGTTATTGCTAAAAAAGCAAATGTCGCTGCAAATAACGTATGTCCAGAAGGGAATGAATAGCCCGTTTCGTCCTGCCAATGTTTAGCGAGCCAGCTAGGAATTATTGGTGAGTCATTTAATGTTTTTTCAATGAGTACTTTTCTTTCCGGTTTCGGTAGAGAGTAAAAAAACTTGTCATTGATGTTATATTCTTTTGCCATCCACAATACGTAAGGTCTTGCTTTAGTTGTTTGATTTTTTATCATGGATTTAATTACTTGTCCAATAAATAGTGCAGTTACTAAAATCAAACTTAACGATATTATATTTTTTATGGATTTATTAGGTAATAATAGGCAAAATAGTATCAATAAAAAGACCGAGGTAATTAAAGCCCAGTAAATACTTGCTGTTTCTGTTACCCAGAAAAAATATTCTGATGTAATATTTAAACTATTTGGCTGCCAATGCCAATTTATGACTATAATAGTAAGTGGCACAATTAAAAAAATAGCTAATACTGCTATTGTTTTTTTGATAACTAACCTCATTTTAAAACTCAATTAAGCATTATGTGCTGTCTATTTTAGCATAGATGGTTATCTATTTTTAAGAGGATACCACATCTATGTTTTTATTTAATACGGAGATAATAATGCAATTAAGACATATTGCACAAGCTAAATTACCAACACCGTGGGGATGTTTTACGATTGCTGGATTTGAAGAAATTGCAACAAGTAAAGATCATGTTGCATTAATATTTGGTGATATTACAGAACCTGTTCCGATTCTTACGAGAATTCATTCAGAGTGTTTAACCGGAGATGCGTTGTTTAGTTTACGTTGTGATTGTGGTTTTCAACTTGAAGCAGCATTAAAGCAAATTGCAAAAGAAGGGAAAGGTATTCTAATTTATCATCGCCAAGAAGGACGTAATATTGGTTTGCTCAATAAAATTAGAGCTTATGCACTACAAGATAAAGGGCTTGATACTGTTGAAGCAAATGAGCAATTGGGTTTTGCTGCAGATGAGCGAGATTTTACATTGTGTGCAGATATATTGACTTTGTTAGGCGTGACACAAATACGATTATTAACTAATAATCCAGAAAAAATAAGAGTTCTTGAGCAAGCTGGCATTCAAATTACCGAGAGAGTGCCTTTAGAAGTTGGTGAAAATCCAAATAATGAGCATTATTTGGAAACCAAAGTAAACAAAATGGGGCATTTACTTCATTTGCACCACTGTAATCATGAATAATTATTGATTATTAAGGCTTACCTCAAAATATATAAAGTATTTTGAGGTTATAGCAATGTTGTTATGTAATAAAAATGTAGTCATTATTTGATAGATTAAAAGGCATTGTTTTTATCAAAACAATATATAAATACCTTTTGGGTTATTTTTTATCACAACGTAATATGCCGCCATTGGCGATTTGATCTTGCGATATTTCATGCATAATGATTTGGACTGCTTCACGTTTGCAATTTAATGTTTCAACAATGGCATCTGTGACACGCTTTGCCATCTCTCTTTTTTGTTCTACTGTGCGACCTTCTAAAAAATCGATAACAACGTTTGGCATAAAAACTCCTAGTACTTTATTTGAGCAAGCTGATCTTCGGTTAATGCAATATCTTTATTTTGACATACGTTTATATTGCTTTGAATAATTTTTTTAGCAATTGCTTTTGCCTCTTCAAGTGAATGCATTTTATAAGTGCCACATTGATATTCATTAAGCTCTGGGATTTCTTTTTGTGATTTTACTTTTAAAACGTCATTCATTGATTTTTGCCATGCTTCAATTACCAATGATTCATCAGGCATGCCTATTAAAGACATGTAAAATCCAGTACGGCATCCCATTGGGGAAATATCAATAATTTCAACTTTATCACTATTGAGATGCTCTCTCATAAATCCAGCAAAAAGATGTTCAAGGGTATGGATTCCTTTTTCGGGTAGCAGATCTTTGTTTGGAATGGTAAAACGTAAATCAAATACCGTTATATTATCGCCTTTTGGGGTTACTATGGTTTTAGCAATTCGTACAAAGGGCGCTTTCATTTTGGTATGATCAACTTTAAAACTATCTAATAATGGCATTATTTTCTCCTTAAGATTGGATTGTTAGATATTTTTTATAATCTAACAATTCCAAAATATACTTATTTATCTAATAAATCTAACATTTGTTGTTCATCAATAACTTTGATACCTAGCTCTTGAGCTTTATCTAATTTTGATCCTGCAGCTTTACCAGCAATAACTAAATCAGTGTTTTTCGATACGCTACCGGTTACTTTTGCGCCTAGTTGTTTTAATTTTTCTTTTACTTCATCGCGAGTTAAAACCGATAAAGTACCTGTTAGAACAATGGTTTTTCCGGAAAAAGGGGAATTGGCTCCAGTCATTTGTGCTTGTGGATCAACATTTTGCCAATGAATACCAATTTCGTCACTTGTTAGCTGTTCAATTATATTACGATTATGCGGTTCTTGAAAAAAGTCTACAATACTTTCGGCAATCACTATGCCAATATCATTAACCAATTGTAATTGTTCAAGTGTAGCATTTTCTATAGCGAGTAAATTACCAAAATGATTAACGAGATTTTCGGCTGTCACTTCACCTACGTTGGGTATGCCAAGAGCGAAAATAAAACGGCTTAATGTTGTGTTTTTAGATGTATTTAACGCATTAATTAAGTTATTAGCTGATTTTTCCCCTACTTTGTCTAAAGAGCAGAGTATAGGTACTGTAAGTTTATAGAGATCGGCTGGGGTTTTGACGTAACATTTATCAACTAATTGTTCAATAAGTTTATCGCCCATACCGTCAACATTCATCGCTCGACGAGAAATAAAATGTTTTAATGCTTCTTTACGTTGCGCAGGACAGATTAATCCACCTGCACATCGAGAAATAGCTTGACCTTCATCTCTAACAACAAGTGAATCACAAATAGGGCAGTGAGTGGGAAAAATTATCGCTTTGGTATCAGCAGGTCTTTTATCTAATAGTACCGAAACAATTTTTGGAATAACATCGCCAGCCCGGCGAATTGATACATAATCTCCTTCGCGTACACCTAATCTTTCTATTTCATCACTATTATGCAAAGTTGCATTACTGACAATCACCCCTGCTACTGAGACAGGCTCAAGTCTTGCAACAGGTGTGATTGCCCCTGTGCGCCCAACTTGAAAGTCTACTTTCTTTAATTGTGTGACTTCTTCTTGAGCAGGGAATTTAAATGCGGTTGCCCAACGAGGAGCTCGAGCAACAAAACCAAGTTTGTTTTGTAATGCAATACTATTGACTTTGATAACCACACCATCGATATCAAAATCTAATGACATGCGTTCTTCACCAATTTGTTTGAAATAATCTAACGCCGCTTTTGCACCTTGACGTAGTTGTACTTTGTCACTGATAGGTAAACCCCAAGTTTTAAATTGCATTAAACGTGCATAGTGTGTATCAGGTAATGGAGTTCCTTCTATGATTCCTACGCCATAACATAAAAAGGTTAATGGTCTTTTAGCGGTTATTTTAGGATCTAATTGTCTTAATGAACCTGCAGCAGCATTACGAGGATTAGCAAATATTTTTTCATTCCGTTTTACAGCATCGGCATTTAGCTTGGCAAAGCCTTTGTGTGTCATAAATACTTCACCGCGTACTTCCAATCGATTGGGGATATTTTTGCCTTTTAATACCAAGGGTATGGTTTTAATGGTTCTAACGTTTGTAGTTATATCTTCACCAGTGGTTCCATCTCCACGTGTTGCTGCGCGGACAAGATGACCTTTTTCGTATAGTAAACTGACAGCTAAACCATCTAATTTGAGTTCACAACAATATTCGATAGATTCATTTTCACTTAAGCGCAAACGATCTTTTATACGTTTATTAAATGCAATAAAACTTTGTTCATCAAAAACATTATCAAGTGAAAGCATTGGCAGTTCATGTTTTATGGATGCAAATTGTGATAAAGGTGAACCACCAACACGTTGGGTTGGAGAATCTGGCGTGATAAGTTCTGGATATAATTGTTCTAATGTTTGAAGTTGTTTAATAAGTTTATCGTATTCGGCATCAGGTATCTCTGGTGCATCTAACACATAGTAACAATATTCATGATGCCTAATCACATCACGTAAAGTTGTTAATTCTTTTGTTGTTTGTTGTATTGATATTAAACTGTTTGTTGCGTTTTCAGATTTATTTGATAGTGACATGATAATAGGCTCTTAAAATTAAAATGTGATATAGGAAATATCATTACACACATATCGCGTTAGCTTTATTAGATGTTATTTTTTAAAAAATATTTAAATTTTATTTACAAGTTGTACAACATGCAGACTATTGCCAACAACATAAGTTGGTGGCAATAGTGTTAAGAGATTTGTTAAAATATTGTTGTTTAAATTTCGTTACAAGCTTTTTTAATACGTTCTTTATAGCTATCAATTTTTTGTGGGGTTAACATATGTTGTTTATCATCCAATACTACACCGTCCACATCATCAGCAATACGTTGTGCTGTTTGTAACATTAATTTAAAGTTTTGTTGATTGTTACCTTGAGTTGGCGCAATCATAAAAATTGATACACCAGGGGTTGTAAATTCGTGCATTGTTTCAGGATCTAAATGCCCAGGATTAATCATATTCGCTAAACTAAACAAAACAGGACCGTTTCCGGCTGGATCAACATGGCGATGAAAAATTCTCATATCACCAAATTGAAAACCTGATTGCATAATACTAGCTAACAACACATCACCTTGTAACAATTTGCCATTTATACCTGTGACATTTAAAACAATAATTTCAGTTTTACTTTCTTCAGGATTTAGATTTAATTTTTCAGATGTATTATTTTTTATAGATAAGTCTGTTTTTGCCGTTTCTTTATTAGGCTGGTTTTTATTGACTTCATTTTTAAAATTTTTATTAGATTCAGCTTTTTCACTACACCTTGTTTGTGGTGGATTAGCAACTGGTTCCTTGTCGAAAAGATCACTATGAACGCTGATTACAGGATCAGAAGTAAATTCTGTTTTAGTATCATTATTATTAGTAAAGAGATCTTCTTGTTGTGGAATAGGTTCTTTTTCAACTTCTTTAGATGTTTTTTCAATATTAATTGTATTTTTTGTTTTGATTAATACCACATCATCTTCTTCAGCTTCATTGATATAAAGATTCTCTTGCTGTTGAGTATTGGGCATAACTTTGTTTTTCTTATCAGAATCAAAGAGAGAAGAACGTTCTTTTTTATTAATCCAAAATCCATGTATCAATAATGCAATTATGACCAAGGATGCAATAACAATTAGAACAATACGTAAATTATCCATAATAACCATCTCAGAATTTAAATTAATATCGACTCATCTTATTCAATAATATTTTGAATAAAAATGATTACGGCGTAAAACAATGCAAAATTTTAATCATTTATTTGTAAATTAAATAATTTTTTATTGGATAACAGTACATAGATGCGTTGTATTATACCATTATCATTTTATATAAGATACTTTTTGCACCTCAAATCAACCGAAATATAATACTTTATTTCCAAGAAGAATCCTATTTATCAATACAAATTTTTTATAGGAACTCTATAAATTTATTTTTTAGAACTCTGTGCTATTAACTCGTAAAGATATTTACAATTTATGCCTGTTTTTTGTAAAATCATCCGTTACTTTTAAATAAGATTCATTGTCTTAAAAATAACAATTAAGTTACTGAGGTCATTTTTATATGAGATTTAACAAGCTACTATTAACTGTGCCAGTGGCACTAACCAGCTTATTTTTATTAACAAGTTGTGATAATACGCAATCACAAAATGGTAGTAATCAAACGCCGAAAGTAACCGTATTTAAAGTGGAACCATTAACTTATACTTTAAAAATTGGATTACCAGGTCGAGTTGTTGCATCTCAAATTGCTGAAATTAGACCTCAGGTCGGTGGAATTGTTTTAAAACGTGAATTCGATGAAAGTTCGAATGTGAAAGCTGGTCAATCACTTTATCAAATCGACCCTGCCATTTATCAAGCTAATTACGATAGTGCCGTTGCCAGTGTTGCTAGTGCTAAAGCTAATGCAAGTATTGCGCAACTGACTTTAAAACGTTACGCAGGTCTACTGAATACCAAATCCATCAGTCAACAAGATTATGATAAAGCTGCAGCAGATGCTAAACAGGCTGAAGCTAAAGTGCTTGTTGCGCAAGCAGCTGAGCATACCGCAAAAGTAAATTTAGATTATACTAAAGTGTATTCACCAATTAATGGTTATATTGGTAAATCAAGTGTTACTGAAGGGGCTTTGGTTTCAGCAGGTCAATCAACTGCATTAGCCTTAGTTCAACAACTTGATCCAATTTATGTGGATATGACAGAGGCTGCGACACGTTATAACAAATATCTACAAGATCAAAATGTCATTTATGAGCCGGCTAAAGAAAACAATGTTGAACTCTATTTTAGTGATGGTTCAAAATACGCTTATTCTGGTAATATTAAATTTTCCGATATGACAGTTAATGAAACAACTGGTACTGTAACTTTACGTTCTCAATTCCCTAATACTGAAGGTAAAATTCTCCCTGGTATGTTTGTTAAACCGCAAATGACTCTTGGTTATATTAAAAATGCAGTTATAGTTCCTCAACAAGGTATTACGAGTAATAAACTTGGGCAATATACCGCTAAAATTTTAAAACCTGATAACACGATTGAATATCGCCAAAATATACAAGTTTATACGGGGATTAACGGATATTGGATTATAACTAAAGGTATTGATATTGGTGAACAAGTTATTACAACTGGATTACTTAATTTAACTGGAGTTGAGATGGGTAAACCAATGAAAGGTAAAATAGTTGGTGAACCAGCAATGCTTACTCAAGAGCAGTTAGATAGTATCATCAAAAACAGTGTGAAATAAAGCAGGGGTAGATTTAATTATGGCTAAGTTTTTTATTGATAGACCTGTTTTTGCATGGGTAATCGCTATCATGATGATGCTCGGCGGTGCTTTATGTATAAAGCTTTTAGCTGTCGAACAATATCCAGATATCGCACCACCAGCAGTCACTGTTACCGCAAGCTATCCAGGTGCGGATGCTCAAACAATCGAGAATACTGTTACCCAGCTGATAGAACAGAATTTAACTGGACTTGATAATTTAATATACATGAAATCAACCAGTAGTGCACAAGGTGTGGTTCAAACAACGTTAACCTTCTCACCAGGTACGAGTCCAGATTTTGCGCAAGTACAAGTATTAAATAAAGTAGAGAGTATAAAATCTCGTTTACCTGAAAGTGTACAAAAAAATGGTGTTTCAGTAGCTAAAAATAATACTAACTTTTTAAAAGTTATTGGTTTCTATTCGACTAACCCATTAAAAACACAAGCAGATATTGCTGACTTTGTTTACTCAACGGTACAAGATCCAATTCGACGTGTGCAAGGTGTTGGTGATACACAGTTATTCGGCTCAGAATATGCGATGCGTATTTGGCTTGATCCTAATAAATTAACTTATTTTAATTTATCTATTGAAGAAATTACTGCTGCTATTCAATCTCAAAATGCTCAAGTAACTGCAGGACAACTAGGTGCATTACCGGTAATTGATGGTCAACAATTAAATGCTACTATTACTGCCCAATCACGTTTAAAAACACCTGAGCAATTCCAAAATATTTTACTTCGTGTTAATACGGATGGTTCTAACATCTTATTAAAAGATGTGGCAAAAGTTGAAATAGGCGCTGCTGATTATAGTTTTATCTCTCGTTATGATGGTAAGGCATCAGCAGGTCTTGGGATATATTTAGCAACTGGCGCTAACCAATTAGATACTTCTGAACAGGTAGATAAGAAGATTAAAGAGTTGTCTCAAATCTTTCCTGAGGATATTAAGTTTGCTTATCCATACGATACTACACCATTTGTTAAACTTTCCATTAACAATGTAATACACACACTTATCGAGGCAATTATTTTGGTTGTTATCGTTATGTATGTGTTTTTGCAGAATCTTCGTTCAACACTTATACCAACAATTACGGTTCCTGTTGTACTATTAGGGACGTTCGCCATTTTGTATATTTGTGGATTTACCATCAATACATTATCGATGTTTGCTATGGTGCTGGCGATTGGTCTTCTGGTCGATGATGCAATAGTCGTTATTGAAAACGTTGAGCGTATTATGCATGATGAAGGTTTATCACCTTATGCTGCAACAGTTAAATCAATGGAGCAGATAACATCTGCGTTAGTAGGGATAGCCGTTGTTCTGTCTGCCGTTTTTGTGCCAATGGCATTTTATGGTGGTGCTGCCGGAGGAATTTATCGTCAATTTTCTATTACTATTGTAACGGCGATGGGATTGTCAGTTATTATGGCAATTGTATTAACGCCTGCTCTTTGTGCTCAAATATTGAAAGCACCTTCTAAAAATAAATCTAATAAGACTTCATTTGTTGAAAATTTAGAAAATGTACCTCCATTTAGTTGGTGTTCTAAATGGACAAAAATATTTTTTGATTGGTTCAATCACTTTTATGATAAAAGTTTACGTGCCTATGAAAAAGGTGTAATAAAAGTAATTCGTTATCCTCTAATTGCTTTTGTTTGCTATGTGTTGATCATTGTAGGATTAGTATTTGGATTTAATCGTTTACCAACAGGATTTTTACCTAATGAAGATCAAGGGGTTCTTATTGTTTTGGTAGAATTGCCTCCTGGATCGACATTAGAACAAACCATGTCTGTATTAGATAAAACCACAAAATTCTATATGGAGAAAAAAGCTGATTCAGTGAAGGAAGTGTTTACTGTAGCTGGTTTTAGTATGGTTGGACGTGGGCAAAACATGGGGCTTGGTTTTATACGATTAAAAGATTGGGATATACGTAAACGTGCAGATCAAAAGGTGGATGCCTTAGCAAGAAGTGGTATGGGTTATGCTTCTACTATAACGGAAGGACGAGTCATTGTGACCAATTTGCCTGCAGTGCCTTCATTGGGTATGGCAAACGGTTTTTCTTACATGTTAAAAGATTCTGCTGGATTAGGGCATGATGCATTAGTCGGCGCATTTTTCCAAATTCTAGGTGAAGCTTCAAAACATCCTGATTTACAACAAGTACGTCCTGCAAGTATGTTAGATGTTCCACAATATAAAATTAATGTTGATTTTGAAACGGCACAAGCTCTTGGCATTTCGGTAAGTAGCGTTAATAATGTATTATCAACAGCCTTAGGTTCTGCTTATATTGATGACTTTGTTTATAATAACCGAGTTAAGAAAGTATATTTACAATCTGATGCACCATATCGTATGTTGCCTGATGATTTTAGTCATTGGCATGTAAAAAACAAAAATGGTCAGATGGTGCCGTATGATGCTTTTGCAACTACATCTAAAAGCTATGGTTCACCATCATTAGTCCGTTACGATGGTGTCGCTGCTATGGGTATTAGTGGATCTGCCGCTCCTGGTTTGAGTTCTGGTCAAGCAATGGCTGTGATGGAGGAGTTATCTAAACATTTACCGAAAGGGTTTACTTTTGATTGGACAGATATTTCTTATCAAGAACGTCAAACTGGTTCACAGACAACAACACTTTATATTATTTCTATTATAGTGGTGTTCTTGTCGTTAGCAGCTTTATATGAAAGTTGGAGTGTACCAATTTCGATCTTATTTGTTATCCCTTTAGGTATCTTAGGGACTGTGTTTGCAACTATGTTTAGAGGACTGGATAACGACATTTATTTTATCGTGGGGTTATTAACAACAATGGGGCTATCAGCAAAGAATGCTATCTTAATTGTTGAATTTGCCAAAGATGCTCTTGAAAAAGAGGGTAAATCATTAATGGATGCCACCCTTGAAGCTTGTCGGCTTCGTTTGCGTCCGATTTTAATGACTTCATTTGCTTTTATTTTAGGGGTACTACCTCTAGCATTAAATAGTGGTGCGGGATCTGCAAGTCAAAATGCAGTAGGTACTGGTGTAATTGGTGGTATGTTAACAGCAACCTTTTTAGCAATATTTTATGTTCCATTGTTCTTTTTGTTTGTAACAAAAGTGTTTACAAAGCATAAAAATAAAGTCGTTTTACCGACAGAGAGAACTAAATCTAAAGATTAGCTCATTGATTTAATTAGTATAGCTAGTTTATTTTAGCCATTATAAAGTTAAGAAATATGAGACCTAATTTGATACTAGTATTAGCTTAAGCTAAAAAATGCACCAATTTATTTGGTGCATTTTTTTGATAAATTAGTTTTTTAAAACAAGATATTATTAATTAATACGATTGAATGATTTTGTTATGTGTATTGGAATCTCGTGTATCAATTAAAATAGACTTATTGGAATTGTTTTAAAAGAGGATAAACGTAAATCATAATTAACACTAAGTTAGTATTAATTATGTAGAAGTAGTTAACTTGAATTTACTAATAAGATTTTACTGAATGTTGTATCATATGAGCATGCGTTATTGCTATTGCTAAAGCATCTGCTGCATCAGCTTGGGGGGAGGCTGGTAGTTTTAATAGTAATTTCACCATATGCTGAACCTGCTTTTTATCTGCTGCGCCTGTTCCTACAACACTTTGTTTAACCAATCGTGCAGCATATTCAAAGACCGGTAAGTCTTTGTTAACAGCTGCAACAATCGCTGAACCTCTTGCTTGTCCTAATTTTAAAGCTGAATCGGCATTACGAGCCATAAAAACTTGTTCAATAGCAAATATATCGGGTTGAAATTGGAAGATAATTTCACTAACACCTGCATATATACGCTTTAAACGTGTAGGAAGGTCATCTACAGCAGTACGAATACATCCACTACCAAGATAAGTTAATTGTCGCCCAGTTTGACGAATTACACCGTAACCCGTCAAACGAGAGCCAGGATCAATGCCTAAAATAATGGCCATTAAAGTGTTGCTGCAACTTCTTCCGAAACTTCACCATTATGGTAAACTTCTTGGACATCATCACAATCTTCAAGCATATCGATAAGACGTAGTAATTTTGGTGCCGATTCAATATCAAGATCTACTTTCGTTGCTGGAATCATTGATACTTCTGCTGATTCAGCCACTAATCCTGCTGCATCAAGCACATCTTTTATTTCACCAAATGATTCAGGTGTCGTAAATACATCAATTGCACCATCATCATAAGTTATTACATCATCTGCACCAGCTTCAAGTGCGGCATCCATCACTTTATCTTCATCAGTACCAGTTGGATAGGAAATAACGCCTTTTTTGGTAAATAAATAAGAAACAGAACCATCAGTACCTAAATTTCCTCCAGCTTTGGTGAAGGCGTGTCGTACTTCTGAGACTGTCCGATTACGATTATCACTTAAACACTCAACCATGACTGCTGTGCCAGCTGGACCATAGCCTTCGTAAATAATCGTTTCCATATTAGTATCATCCTCCCCTCCGACTCCACGAGCCACTGCACGATTCATGGTGTCACGAGTCATATTATTTGATAATGCTTTGTCCATTGCTGCACGTAAACGAGGATTTGACGCTGGATCGCCACCACCTATTTTTGCTGCCGTCACCAGCTCACGAATAATTTTGGTAAAGATTTTACCGCGTTTTGCATCTTGCGCTGCTTTGCGGTGCTTGGTATTGGCCCATTTACTATGACCTGCCATAAAATTCTCCAGATTAAAAAATTTAAAAAATCGTCACATTTTAACAAACTTTTAGTAAAACTTCATTATCAATATGTCTATTGATTTTACTTCTCAAATCTGACAAATTTTTTAAAAATTAACTAATAAAAAAAGCGCCTAATAGATTAGACGCTTTTCAATCATGTACAACATGCCAATAAGTATTGATTAACTCATCCCATATTGTTTTAATTTTTTGCGTAAGGTGCCACGATTAATACCTAGCATGTTTGCTGCTCGAGTTTGATTTCCACGTGTATATTGCATAACCATATCAAGGAATGGGTGTTCAACTTCAGCTAACACTAATTCATATAAGTCATTAGGATCTTCGCCATTTAATTGTGATAAATAGTTTTTTAATGCTTGCTTTACAGAATCTCGCAAAGGTTTTTGTGTTATTTGGTCTTGTGAGTTTACAGTTGTAAATTTAAGTGCTGCAGCTGTAACGCGTTGTTCTGACATAGTATTCTTAACTCTTTTGTTTGTATCTAATTTGACTAAAAAATGCTTTTAGTGTTTTTACTTGCTCACTTGTATTGTTGAGTACACTAAATAAGCGCCTAAATTGATCGCTATCAGCATAGTTCTTGGTATACCAATTGACATGCTTTCTAGCAATCCGTAATCCTTTGTATTCTCCATAAAACCGATAAAGGTCATCAAGGTGTATAAGCACTACTTGTTCCACTTCATCAATCGTTTTTTCTTTTTGTAACTTTCCATGTGTTAAATAGAATGCAATTTCTTCAAATATCCAAGGTCGCCCTTGTGCCGCTCGGCCGACCATTATAGCATCAGCTTGCGTATATTGAAAAACATCTTTTGCTTGTTTAGGTGTACAAATATCACCATTAGCAATTACTGGAATTGTAACATTTTCTTTCACTGCTTTTATTGATTCATATTCTGCTACACCATTGAAAAAGCAATCACGAGTGCGCCCATGAATAGTAATAGCCTTTACTCCACAATCCTGCGCAATTTGTGCGATTTCAATGCAATTTCTATGATTTTTATCCCATCCAGTCCGCATTTTCAATGTTACAGGCACATCAACTGCGCCAACAACTTTTTGCAAAATGGTTTTAATCAGTTCTGGATACTGCATTAATACAGAACCGGCTAGTTTTTTATTAACTTTTTTAGCTGGGCATCCCATATTGATATCAATCAATTGGGCACCGTGTTTGACATTAAACTCAGCTGCTTTGGCCATCTCATCAGGATCGGATCCGACAAGTTGTACTGCACGTATACCTTTATCATCAGCTGAGATAATTCTTAATGCTGATTTATCAGTATGCCATACATCTGAATTTGCCAAAAACATTTCTGATATTGTCATGCCTGCTCCAAACCGGTAGCATAAATTTCGAAACGGTTTGTCACTGATTCCAGCCATTGGTGCGGCAATTAAGTTATTTCTTAATGTGACCTTACCAATATTTAGCAAATTTAAGTTGGCTATATTACGCATTTTTTCTCGAACTTAAAAGGGGAAAAACGTCAATTTTTCACTTTTTTTTACCAGTGATGCGACACCATTCTTCCTGTTCAATAACAGGATCAAGCTCAAAATGAGATCGATAAGCAGTGCAAACACTATGTGATTGGGTTGTAAGTATCCCAGATAAACCTAATAATCCGGATGGTTTAACAAGTTTATTTATATTTGGTTCAAGTTCTTTTAATGGACCAGCTAAGATATTTGCAACAATGACATCTGCTTGTAAAGCATCAGGAATATCTTTAGTTAAATAAAGTTCTAATTTATTGCTAACATTGTTACGAGCTGCATTATCACGGCTCGCTTGAATTGCTTGTGGATCAATATCAATACCAATTACACGTTTTGCGCCAAGTTTTAAAGCTGCGATAGCTAAAATGCCTGAGCCACAGCCATAATCTATAACTAATTTGTCTTTTAAATTTAAGCTATCTAGCCAAGTTAAGCATAAGGCAGTGGTTGGATGTGTGCCTGTCCCAAAAGCTAAACCAGGGTCTAGCATAACGTTAACGGCTTTAGGATCGGGAACTTCTTGCCAGCTAGGACAAATCCATAAGCGTTTACCAAATTGCATAGGATGGAAATTGTCCATCCATTCACGTTCCCAATTTTTATCTTCTAATCGCTCAATTTTATAAGAATATTGTTCAAGATCTAATATGACTTTTAATTCATCCAAATCAATTTGATCATCATACAGACCGATAACGTCAGTATTTCCCCAAAGTTTTGTTTCACCAGGTAACGGTTCAAAAACAGGCGTATCATAAGTATCTTCAAAGGTAACTGATAATGCACCTGATTCTTCTAATTGTTCACTAATTTGTTCGGCAAGATCACTAGTAGTATTAATTCTGAGTTGAATCCAAGGCATAATTTTTTCCTGTGTTACCAAACATATTGGCAATAATGAAAACAACCAATCCAATAATTAACGATGGAACTATTGGATGGAAAGAATAAATTTTAATATTATAAGCAGCCAATAAAGCATAACTCGTAGCACCAGCAAACATTGAGCAAAATGCACCAGTTGCATTGGCATTTTTCCAATAAAGCCCAAGAATTAATGGCCATAAAAATACCGCTTCTAAACCACCGAACGCAAGTAAATTTAACCAAATAATCATATCTGGTGGATTTTTGGCTGCTAGTATGAGTAATCCACCAAAAATAAAAGTAATACTAATAGATATACGGGTTAACATTTTGTCACTATATTTTGTATTAGGCTTTATACTTAAATAAAGATCTTTAATAATAACAGATGAAACTTGTAATAATTGAGCATTGATTGTCGACATGATTGCAGCTAATGGCGCAGCTAAAAAAATACCTGCTGCTAATGGAGGTAATACATGGATAATTAATGTAGGTATAATTAGATCTGGAACGGTTAAATCATCAATAATTGCTCTCCCAAGAGCACCCGATAAGTGCATAGTTAACATAATGATGGTCACTACGATAGTTCCAATGATGATACCTTGATGTACAGCTTTACTGTTTTTGTAAGCCATACAACGCACAGCCGTATGTGGTAAACCTACAACACCAAAACAAACTAATACCCAAAATGATGCCATAAAAGGGAAATCCATGAAATCGTTAGGACCTTGTGGAGTTAACAAAGCAGGATCAATTTCTTTTAAACGATCAATAATTGTGGTAATCCCACCACCAGCATAAATAATTGCAGTTAATAGCAAAATTGAGCCGATGATCATCACTAAACCTTGGAAAGCATCATTTAAAATACTCGCTCTAAATCCACCAAATGCGGTATAAATGACAGTACCAATGCCGAAAATTAATAATCCAACGCGATAAGGTATGCCAACAGAAGATTGCAATAAACGGGCTCCACCGACAAACTGAACCGTCATAGCGCCAATAAAAGCAACGACAAGAGCAATACTGGCAAACCAGACAATCATCTTATTTTTATAATGAGCATAAAGCATATCACTTAACGTTATAGCATTATATTTACGTGCTAAAATAGCAAATTTTTTTCCTAAAATACCAAGTGAAAGCAAAACAGTAGGAACTTGAATCATAGATAATAATACCCAACCTAATCCATATTTATAAGCTGCTCCTGGGCCGCCAATAAATGAGCTAGCACTAATATAAGTTGCTGCTAGGGTCATTGCGAGTAAAAAGCCTCCCATAGTTCTATTACCGATAAAATAATCGGTAAATTGATTTACTTTTTTTCGTTTTACATAAGCATAAATAGATAAAGCAAACACAAAAATGAGATAAATATAAATCGGTAAAATAATGTCGGTATTCATCATTAATCACTTAGTTTGTTCTAAAGAAATATTTTTGAACTGAAATTTTACAATCCCCCAGCATAGCAAAATAAAACTCAAAGGAGACATAATACAAGAAAGTTCGAACCACATGGGAAAACCTAAAATGCCAGATTCATTGCCAATATTATAAGCAGTGACAACCCATGCAATCAAATAAATTACTGTAACTAATAAAGATAAAATCGCTTCTTTATTTGCTTGCTTATATCGTGTATCCATATTGTAAAAAATAGTTAATAGATGAAAGGTGGCTTAGAGTAAAAGAAAGTATATTATTTGGCAAGTATATTGCAATTTATGCAATGTAATATTTTAAATATATCAATTTTAGCAATAATAAAATTGATATATAGTGCCAGTTAACTAATTTTTAACAACTCAAATCATGGAGAGCGTTATGTCAAACTATTTTAATACCCTAAATTTACGAGAAAAATTAGAACAGCTAGGGCAATGCCGTTTTATGAAACGTGATGAATTTACATCAGAATCTGATTTTTTAAAAGGTAAAAAAATTGTAATTATTGGTTGTGGAGCACAAGGTCTTAACCAAGGTCTTAATATGCGAGATTCAGGTTTAAATATATCTTATGCATTACGTAAAGAGGCTATTGCTGAAAAACGTCCATCATGGAAGAAAGCAACTGAAAATGGTTTTAAAGTAGGAAGTTATGAAGAATTAATTCCAACAGCAGATCTTGTTATCAATTTGACTCCTGACAAACAACATTCTGCCGTTGTTCAAGCTATTCAGCCGTTAATGAAAAAAGGCTCTGCGCTTGGCTATTCTCACGGATTTAATATTGTTGAAGTAGGAGAAAAGATTCGTTCTGATATTACAGTTGTGATGGTAGCCCCTAAATGCCCTGGCACTGAAGTTCGTGAAGAATATAAACGTGGTTTTGGGGTACCGACTCTGATCGCAGTTCACCCAGAAAATGATCCAAAAGAAGAGGGGCTAGCGATTGCTAAAGCATGGGCTGCCGCAACTGGTGGACATCGAGCAGGTGTTTTACAATCGTCATTTGTTGCCGAAGTAAAGTCTGATTTAATGGGCGAACAAACAATTCTTTGTGGTATGCTACAAACAGGATCATTACTTTGTTTTGATAAGCTAGTGGCAGATGGTGTTGATCCTGCTTATGCATGTAAATTACTCCAATTTGGTTGGGAAACGATCACAGAAGCGCTAAAACAAGGCGGGATTACTTTAATGATGGATCGTCTATCTAATCCAGCTAAACTGCGCGCGAATGCTTTAGCAAAAAAATTAAAAGCGATCATGACAGATCTTTATCGTAAACATATGGATAATATTATTTCAGGAGAGTTTTCATCTACTATGATGAAAGATTGGGCAAATGATGATGCGAACCTACTTAAATGGCGTAAAGAAACAGGTGAAACCGCTTTTGAAAAAGCTGCTGACTATCAAGGTAAAATTGATGAACAAGCTTATTTTGATCAAGGCGTTGTTATGGTTGCAATGGTTAAAGCAGGTGTTGAACTTGCGTTCGAAACCATGCTTGAATCTGGCATTTTACCTGAATCTGCCTATTATGAATCACTACACGAGTTACCATTAATTGCTAACACCATTGCACGTAAACGTTTATATGAAATGAATGTAGTAATTTCTGATACTGCTGAATATGGTAACTATTTATTTGCCAATGCAGCAATACCATTATTAAAAGAAAAATTTATGCCAATGTTACAACCTGGTGATCTTGGTAAAGCAATCCCTGAAGGTAGCGTTGATAATGCACTATTACGTGATGTTAACGAACAGATCCGTCATCATCCAATTGAGATCATAGGACGTAAACTTCGTAGTTATATGATTGATATGAAAAGAATTAATGTAGCCAATTAATTATTCATCGATTTTACCATGTTAAAAAGTGCTTAATTGCACTTTTTTTATATTTATTATTTTTAAAAAAGAGTTGATTGCTAATTTTTGATATGAATTGTGCCATGATTAAAAAAGATCTAATAATTAA
>NZ_LZHI01000039.1:0-56837 GCF_001690385.1 Gilliamella sp. Choc6-1 | reverse complement strand
TAATTCAGAGGATAATAAACCTTGTATGATCGTAATTGTGTAAAAAACACACCATAAATAAGTAGGGCAAAGCTCACGCTAATACGAAAGTAAAAGACAATATTTTTTGTTTAGGTACATTCGAATATTTATATCTTTTTGAATTTAAATTAAAAATTGGTGTTTCTTGGTGGAACGATAGAAATTGGAAAAAGCCTACTTACGACTTATTAAAAATCAATAAGTTAAAAATCTTTAAAAATTTAAAAAATCTGGTAGAATTTGTTGGTCGTTATAACTGTAAATAAAACAGATAGCTACAATTAGAGTGTTCCCTGTATACACAGGGATAAACCAGCATAATCAATGGGTGCACATTGGGTTTAGTCGTGTTCCCTGTATACACAGGGATAAACCGAACAGGAATTAGAGCGAGCAATAGCAATAGTTGTGTTCCCTGTATACACAGGGATAAACCGAAAAATAATATTTTTTCTGCTATAAATTTTTTGTGTTCCCTGTATACACAGGGATAAACCGGCATTTACATTAGACGGTATTACAGGTATTTCGTGTTCCCTGTATACACAGGGATAAACCGCATTGTGGACTGGTGATACTAAAAAAATAAAAGTGTTCCCTGTATACACAGGGATAAACCGTAGTACCGTTATTTGAGCGCAATAACAATTAAGTGTTCCCTGTATACACAGCGATAAACTGAATATGTAACTTGTTCTCCTAAACTAACATTGCTAAAAAAATAGGCATTGATTCTACAGTCAAAAAACTTTGCCATAAATATGGAATCGGTACCTCAATTTTTCTATAAATGGCGAGAAAATACAGTGAAATGAAAACATCAGAAATCAAACTTTTAAAAGAGTAAGAAACAAAATCGAAAGTTTAATATGTTTATATTTTTCAGCTGATTATTGATATGTAAACTATTGACATAGTGACGAAACTGTATTTCCAAGGCAATTAAGTATATAATACCTTGCAAATTCAATTAATGATTATTACTAAACTTATACTTTTATGAAATCTTCAATTATCAGTAAGTTAGAAGCTCTACAAGAGCGTTATGAAGAGGTTCAAGCATTATTGTCTGACGCATCAGTTATCGCCGATCAAAATCGTTTTCGTTCTCTTTCTAAAGAATATTCACAATTAACCGATGTCGTTAAATGTTTTACTGACTGGAAACGGACGCAAGAAGATATTGAAACAGCTAAAATGATGTTGTCGGATCCTGAAATGAGTGATATGGCTCAAGAGGAATTAAACGAAGCCTTAAACCGCGTTGAAAGTTTAGAAAAACAACTTCAAGTTTTATTATTACCTAAAGATCCTAATGATGACTATAATTGCTTTGTTGAAGTTAGAGCTGGAACAGGAGGTGATGAAGCCGCTATTTTTGCAGGTGACTTAGCCAGAATGTATACTCGCTACGCTGAATCACGCAATTGGCGCGTTGAGATCATGAGTTCAAATGATGGTGAACATGGGGGATACAAAGAAGTCATTATGCTGGTTAGCGGTGACGGTGTTTATGGTAATTTAAAATTTGAGTCAGGTGGGCATCGAGTGCAGCGTGTGCCAGAAACCGAATCACAAGGTCGTATCCATACTTCTGCTTGTACTGTGGCTGTTTTACCCGAGATCCCTGAAGCAGAAATGCCAGAAATTAATCCAGCCGATTTAAAAATTGATACTTATCGCTCCTCGGGCGCAGGTGGTCAACATGTTAATACTACTGATTCAGCAATTCGTATTACTCATATTCCAACTGGAATTGTGGTTGAGTGTCAAGATGAGCGTTCGCAACATAAAAATAAAGCTAAAGCGATGTCAGTTTTAGCTGCGCGTATTCAAGATGCTGAAATGCGAAAACGTCAACAAGAAGAAGCTTCAACAAGGCGTAATTTATTAGGTACAGGCGATCGTTCAGATCGAATTAGGACGTATAATTACCCACAAGGGCGAGTTACCGATCATCGTATTAATTTAACTATTTATCGTTTAGATGAAGTCATGGAAGGTAAGTTGGATATGTTGGTTGAGCCGATTATTCAAGAATATCAAGCAGATCAACTTGCTGCTTTATCGGAACAAGATGAATGAACTACCTAGAATGGCTTAAATATGCTTCTCAAACACTAATTGAAAGTGAAAGCCCAAAGCGTGATGCTGAAATTCTATTGAGTTTTGTTACTCATAAAACGCGAACATTTTTAATGGCTTTTAGTGAAACATTACTAACAAGTGATGAATTAACCGCTTTAGAAGCAAATTTAAGACGCCGCCAAAAAGGTGAACCTATTGCCTATATTACTGGTGAAAAAGAGTTTTGGTCTTTAAAATTTAAGGTTTCTAACTCAACGTTGATTCCAAGACCAGATACCGAAAAGTTGGTTGAATTAGGGTTAGAATTCTTGCCTAAAGTGCCTTGTGAAGTATTAGATTTAGGTACAGGAACTGGTGCTATTGCGATTGCTATGGCAACAGAGCGACCAGACAGCTTATTTACGGCAGTAGAAAAAAATCGAGATGCGTTAATACTTGCACAACAAAATGCAACCCAAATTGGGGTTGATAATGTTTATTTTTTGCAAGGTGATTGGTATAAACCGATTAAAAGCCGTAAATTCTCGATGATTATCAGCAATCCACCTTATATCGAACCTTCAGATATACATTTATCTCAAGGTGATGTACGTTTTGAGCCAAAAAGTGCTTTGGTTTCAGAAGATAAAGGATTGGCTGATATTAGATTAATCGTACAAGGTGCAACCAGACATTTAACTCAATATGGTTGGTTACTGATTGAACATGGTTGGAAACAAGGTGAAGATGTTCAAACGATTTTTAAACAACACGGATTTCAGTTAGTTGAAACCTTTCAAGACTATAGTGGTAATGATAGAGTAACCCTTGGTCGTTGGTTTAAACCTTAATTAGGAAAATTTTATGATGCAGCAAAAAAGAGTAAAAGTAGGTGATATCACTGTAGCTAATGATTTACCATTTGTTTTATTTGGTGGCATGAACGTGCTTGAGTCGCGCGATTTAGCGATGAAAATATGTGAACATTATGTCACAGTGACTAATAAACTTAATGTTCCTTATATTTTTAAAGCTTCTTTTGATAAAGCTAATCGTTCATCAGTACATTCTTATCGAGGTCCTGGTTTAGAAGAAGGAATGAAAATTTTCCAAGAACTTAAGCAACAATTTGGTGTTAAAATCATTACCGATGTCCATACTGAGCAGCAGTGTAAGCCTGTAGCTGAAATTGTTGATGTTATTCAACTCCCTGCTTTTTTAGCAAGACAAACCGACTTAGTTGTTGCTATGGCAAAAACTGGTGCCGTGATTAATGTCAAAAAGCCACAATTTGTTAGTCCTGGGCAAATGGGGAATATTGTCGAAAAGTTTGAAGAAGCAGGTAATGATAAAGTGATCCTTTGCGATAGAGGTAGTTGCTTTGGATATGATAACTTAGTTGTTGATATGCTTGGTTTCAATATTATGAAAAAAGCTAGTCATGGCTCGCCTGTCATTTTTGATGTAACACATGCGCTTCAGTGCCGTGATCCTATGGGTGTTTCTTCGGGGGGGCGTAGAGGTCAAGTTACTGAGCTTGCTCGTGCCGGTATGGCTGTTGGTATTGCTGGACTATTTTTAGAATCACACCCAGATCCAAACAATGCAAAATGTGATGGTCCATCGGCCTTACCATTAGCTAAACTTGAACCTTTCTTAAAACAGGTGAAAGCGATTGACGAATTAGTTAAAAGTTTTGAAGAACTTGATACTGAAAAATAGTTTGAATGAGTATGTTTTCCTAGTTAAAAGAAATATCAATTTTAAGGTAGTTTAAAAGTATATTTATTAAAGTTTTAAAAGAGAAGTTTAAGAAATTTCTCTTTTAAATTTCTATTTATCCCCTATTATACTCTTCATTTTTACAACATCTTATTATTTTTTATAATTTAATTGGTTATATAAAAATTTACACAATATTATTATTAAAACTTAATACTATACTTTTTAAAAGTAAAAGAAGTTGTGATATTTATCGAAAAAATCACACAAAAAAATACTATTTTGGTGATTAGGATCACGATTATAGGTTATCTAATTTGATAATCTAAATATATATAGTTACTCTAACTAATTAAGATAAGTTAGATGCTGACTTATCTTACTGTAGATTAAACAAAGTTGTTTTAAGGAAGCAGATATGAATTTATGTAATGCATTAATAGTGCCTCAGTCATTAAATCATTTAACCAAATTGATTTTATTTTTATCGCTGCTAACAAGTATTGTACCTGTCCATGCTATTTATTACAGTAATTTTGTTAAAGATTCTGAATTGACAGGAAATGTATTTTTCTGGAATCGTGATAGAGAAAGAAAAAATGTTGAAGAACATAAGTATGAAAAAAATCTTAGACATACGTCATTTAATACCAATTTGGATTTTAAATCAGGGTATATTGCCAATATGTTTGCTGTTAACCTAGGAGGTTATGGCGCTTGGGAAGTTAGTAATGGTGGTAATGGGCATCCGAATGAAATAGGATTTAGTGGGGCAAATACTCGTTGGAAAGAAGATTACAAAAAAGACGTGAGTGGGCTTAGTTTTTATAAAGCTCAGGTCAATTTTAAAATTGGTGAAGCTTTTTGGATGAATATAGGTTATATACAACCTTCAGGTCAAACCTTATTAGCTACGCATTTGAGTTTTTTACCTGGTACTTATCGTGGATTAGAATTGGGTACCACATTGAGTTTTGAAGATGCTGGTGAATTGTCAATGTCCTATATGTGGGCGGATCGATATAAAGCACCATGGTATAAGAGACTTTATGAATTTCGTGAGTGGGGTGCAGGAAAGGAGATTAGCTACTTGCATTCAGTTGGTTTTAAGTATGATTTTAAAAATAGTTTAGTTCTAGAAGGTGCTTTTGGTCAATCTCATAATTATATGAATCAATACTTTGGTAAGGTTTCTTATGAAACCAAATTGTTTGATAACCCTTTGGCGATGAGTTATCAGTTCTATGGTGCAAAGGATCAGTCACATGCTGGAATGAATGTGTATGACGGTTTAGCTTGGTTACAGTCTGTGACTCTAGGTTATCAAATCGGAGCAGTAGGTTTAAGGCTTGAGGGTGTAGCCGTAAAAGCTAGAGGAGAGCAGGGCTTTTTTTTACAACGTATGACGCCTGATTATGCATCTTCAAATGGTCGTTTGGATGTTTGGTGGAATTCTCGTTCTGATTTTAATGCCAATGGTGAAAAAGCCGTATTTGCTGAAGCAACTTATGATTTTAGCTATCTATCACATTATCTTACTGGTTGGAAAACTGGAATATCTTATGCTTATGGTTGGAATGCAAAGCCAAGCACTAATCCTGATTTTAACCAAAAGCAACGCTTAATAGAATCAGCATATAATTTTGATCTGGGTTATACAGTTCCAAATGGATGGGTTAAGAATACTTCCTTCCAATTACATTATACCAAATATAACAATCATACTAATATACCAAGTTGGGATGGTGGATATGGCAATATTTTTCAAGATGAACACGATATAAAGTTCATCATAACTATTCCATTTACCGTTTTTAATGCTAAACAGAAATAGGTAATCACATTATGAAAAAGTTCAAAATTGCAGTTCTTGCAACATCGATTGCATCTTTATTAAGTATCGGGATGATACAAACTGCTTTTGCATCTCAACCGATTGTGGACTCAATCAGTTCCCAACTTAGTGTAAAATACACTGTTAACGATAATCAAGCAGGTGAACATGGTATTAATTGTGCTGCTTTAGGAGCTGATTGGGCGGCTTGTAATAGGGCGACGATTTCCCTAACTAATCAAGGTGCTGCAATTAATGATAACAACTGGGCTATTTATTTCAGTAGTATCCGTATGATTTTATCTGTCAATAACGATCAGTTTAAAATCACGCACATTACTGGTGATTTACACAAAATTCAACCAACAGAAAAATTTACGGGTTTTCCAGCAAAATCAACGATTGATATTCCAATTGTTGGTGAATATTGGCAATTAAGTGAAACTGATGTTATTCCTCGTTGGTATGTAACATCAACGGACGCTAAACCGAAAGTCATAAAGAATACTGATACCGAAATGTTAGCTAATTTTGTGTCACCAATTGGTGACAATTGGAAGCGTACACCAAATGATCATAATATTTTAATGACGCCAATAACAAGGTTTGAGCGCAATACAGATGTGCAAATGCTTAATGCGGAAGCTTTGCGGGGGCAAATCCTTCCAACACCAACTAAATTGACTGTGGGTAAATCGGATATTACACTCGACAAAAAAGGTGTTAATCTACAATTGCAAGGGCTTAATCGAGCAAGCTTTTCAGTATTAAGTCAACAATTTAAACGGCTAGGTATACCATTAACCCTTCAGGGGTTTAAAATTGAAGCCAATATTGATTCTTCAAAGTTTAAAAATGCTTTACCTGGAGCTTATCAACTTAATATTATAGACAAAAAAGCGACCATTACAGCTGTTGATGAAAGTGGCATTTTTTATGCGGTACAATCAATTCTTTCATTGATTCCAGTAAACAATAAACCAACTATAGCTAGTATTAATGTTGAAGATTCACCACGTTTCGAATATCGGGGTATTATGCTTGATGCCGGGCGTAACTTTAAAAGTAAAGATGTGATTCTACGCTTGCTTGATCAAATGGCTACATACAAATTGAATAAATTCCATTTTCATTTAAGTGATGATGAAGGCTGGCGAATAGAAATTCCTGGCTTACCAGAATTGACATATGTAGGTAGCCAACGATGCCATGACCTAAGTGAACAAAAATGTCTATTACCACAATTAGGTTCAGGTCCTAATAATGATAATTCAGGAAGTGGCTATTTTAGTCGAGAAGATTATATTGAGATTGTTAAATATGCTAAAGCTCGTTTTATTGAGGTGATACCAGAAATTGATATGCCTGCCCATGCCAGAGCGGCAATTGTTTCTATGGAAGCGCGGTACAGCCGATTAATGTCAGAGGGCAAAGAACAGCAAGCGAACGAGTTTCGTTTAGTTGATCCAACCGACAAATCTAACACCACAACCGTTCAATTTTATGATCGCAAAAGTTATCTTAATCCATGTTTGGATTCGTCTAAACGCTTTGTCGATAAAGTGATTACTGAAATTGCGAAAATGCATAATGAAGCAGGTCAGCCTATTTCAGTTTGGCATTTTGGTGGTGATGAAGCCAAAAATATTCGTTTGGGGGCCGGATATCAAGATATTAATGTATCACCTAAAGTAGATGGTAAAGGATTGATTGATCAGAGCATTGAGGATCACCCTTGGGCTAAATCACAAGCATGCCAAACCTTGATTAAAAAAGGAGCGATTAAAGATATTGAGCATCTACCAAGTTATTTTGCAATTGAAGTGAGTAAAATTATCAAAAATCACGGTATTAATCATATGCAAGCATGGCAAGACGGCGTGAAATATGCAAAAAATGCTAAGGCGTTTGCCGTTGATAAAGTTACCGTTAACTTTTGGGATGCACTCTATTGGGGCGGTTATGACTCAGCAAGCGAATGGATCAATAAAGGTTATCAAATGGTTATCTCTAATCCAGATTATGTATATCTCGATTTTCCATATGAAGTAAATCCTAAAGAGAGTGGTTATTATTGGGGAACTCGATTTAATGATGAACGTAAAATTTTTAGTTTTGCGCCTAATAATTTACCGCAGAATGCTGAAACTTCAACTGATCGCGACGGGAATGCATTTAGTGCCAAAGGTACCATGAATTGGTTTGACAGTTATGGTTTGTCGGCTCAATTATGGAGCGAAATTGTTCGTACCGATGTTCAAATGGAATACATGATGTACCCAAGATTATTGGCAGTAGCAGAAAGAGCATGGCATCAAGCTGATTGGGAAAAACCTTACTTTAAAGATCGTGAATATAAACAAGGTGAAACACATTATGTAAATCAGAAATTGTTATTAAAAGATTGGACACGGTTTGCTAATTTGGTTGGACAACGTGAATTAGCGAAATTAGATTTAGCTGGGGTTGATTATCGATTACCTATTCCTGGAGCTAAAATTGAAAACAATAAACTTATTGCCAATATTATATTTCCTAGTTTAATTATTGAATATTCCGTCGATAATGGTAAAAATTGGCATCGCTATACTGATCCGGTTGCAATCTCAAAAGGGGATGTAGTATTTGTACGAAGTACTTTTGCTGATCATAAAAAAATAAGTCGAGTTGAACAAGTAAAATAATTAAAATAATTATAAAGTATTAGTAATGGCATTTACCATTTTATTTGTTAACGGAATAAAATGGTAAATATTTTTAAAATTTATTATAAAATTAATGCAGTGTTTCGTTTTCGACATCACTTTCATCAAGCATATCATCACTGCCGTCTTCGAAGTAAGTACCCCATCCATCATAATTTACACCAAATTTTTGGGTTAATGTTATAATTTGAGCTATCTGAGCATTAATTAATTCTGCATTAAGAGGGGTTTCGGCGATAATGTCAAAACCAATAACAAGATTACCAAAATCATCTACATCTTCATCTGGATCGGTTGCTTCATAACCCAATTTATAGGCTTCGATGGCAACTTTTTCAAGCTTATCAAAGTTCTCGGATGAAATATGATGCTCAATTAAATAAAGTGCATGGGGATCACTGCCATCTTCTAAAAGTTCTTCGATAATCGATTGAGTATCTTGTTGGGTAAGGAGAATTTGATCTTTCATAATATACCTTTTAGTGGTCGTACAAATTGTGTGGTATATTACACGTTTCAAAATAATTTTCGAGAAAAAAGTGATCGTTGATTTACATTCTCATACTACAGCATCAGATGGTGTTCTAACACCAAGCGCCCTGGTTAAAAGAGCAGTGGAAAACCAAATTAATGTTTTGGCTATTACAGACCATGACACTGTTAAAGGATTGGCTGAAGCGAAAAAAACTATTGAACATGAGAATTTACCAATTAAGCTAATTTGTGGTGTTGAAATATCAACTAATTGGAAAAATAATGAGATTCACATTGTCGGGTTGAATATTAATATTGATCATGCTCAATTATTAGATCTTTTACTATCCCAAGAACAAGCTCGAATTCAACGCGCGCAAACAATTAGTGCAAAATTAGCTAAATTAAATATTGATAATGCTTATGAACAAGCTAAGCAGTTTACTAAAGGTGATATTGTTTCTCGAGCTCATTTTGCCCGATTTTTAGTTGCTGGCGGGTTTGTTAAAGATGTGAAGCGAGCATTTAAAAAATATTTAGGTAAAAGTGGATATGCTTATGTTCCGCCTAATTGGTGTAGTATTGCAGATGCTATTAATGCTATACATTCAGCAGGAGGTCAAGCAGTATTAGCACACCCAACACGTTATGATTTAACGGCGACGAAATTAAAATTATTAATTAGTGAGTTTAAATCTGAGGGAGGAGATGCGATTGAAGTCTCACAAAGCAGGCAAATGCAAGATGATTTGCAAAGATTAGCAAAGTTAGCAAATGAATTTGGATTGCTTGCTTCACAAGGATCCGATTTTCATGACCTTGTTAATTATTTAGATTTGGGAAAAACAAAGCCTTTACCTGATAGTGTGATACCCATTTGGCATAATTGGATGCTAAATTAATATGGAATAAAATTGCTTTAAGTTAGTGTGCCATTAAAATGTATTTGGTGGAAATTTTACATTGTAAAAGTGTTTTAAATCAAATATTGATATAGAAGAATATTATGAGCCAAATTTTTTATATACATCCTGATAATCCACAAAGTCGATTATTGGAGCAAGTTGTTAAGATCTTAAAAGATAGTGGCGTTGTTGCTTTTCCAACTGATTCTGGTTATTCACTTGGGTGTTTAATGGACAATAAAAATGGTGTTGATCGTATTTGTAAAATACGTCAGCTCGATAGGTGTCATAATTTTACCCTTATGTGTCGTGATTTATCAGAATTATCTTCTTATGCTTATGTGGATAATATTATTTTCCGTCTATTGAAAAATAATACTCCAGGTAAATACGTTTTTATTTTGCAAGCAAGTAAAGAAGTTCCACGTCGTTTAATAAATGAAAAAAGAAAAACCATTGGTTTACGTATTCCTAATAATAAAATTGATTTAGCTCTACTAGAATTATTAGGTGAACCTTTAATGACAACAACACTGATTTTACCAAATGAATATGAAGCGCAGTCTGATCCTGATGAAATTGAATATAAAATAGGGCAACAGCTTGATGCAATTGTTCATGGTGGTTATATCAGTCAACAACCTACAACGGTTATTGATTTAACCAATGATTATCCTGATGTGATTCGTTATGGTAGTGGTGATATAAAACCTTTTAAATAGTTGCTGGCAGTTGCATTAAGATATCCAAAATATGAATTAAACCTAAGCCAGTCTTAGTTTTTTACGCAAAATAGATAGTGATTAATTTGATACCTGTGAAGGTAACGAGGAAAAAATGAAAAAAGTAACTGACAATACTGAAAAGTTGCAAAAAGTTTTAGCTAATTTAGGTAATGGCTCACGTCGTGAAATTGAAGCGATGATTGCTGCAGGAAAAATCAGCGTTGATGGTAAGATTGCAACGTTAGGGGACAGGGTTGATATAAATGCCAACCCAAGAATTCGGATTAATGGTCATTTGGTCCAATTAAGAAGTAAACAGAAAGAAGTTTGTCGAGTTTTAGCCTATTATAAACCGGAAGGTGAAATTTGTTCGCGCAACGATCCTCAAGGGCGCGCAACAGTATTTGAACGGTTACCACGCTTAAAAAATGCCCGTTGGATAAATATTGGACGTTTAGATATTAATACATCTGGACTATTGTTATTTACCACCGATGGTGAACTCGCTAATCGCTTAATGCATCCTCGCCATGAGATAGAACGTGAATATGCAGTGCGAGTATTTGGTAATGTTACTGATCAACAAATTAATCAGCTACGCAAAGGTGTGCAATTAGAAGATGGACCAGCATCGTTTAAATCGATTAAACCGCAAGGTGGAGATGGACTAAACCAATGGTTTAACGTAGTTATTACTGAAGGGCGTAATCGTGAAGTTCGCAGAATGTGGGAAGCTATTGAGGTACAAGTTAGTCGGTTATTACGTACCCGTTATGGTAATATCAAGTTACCTAAAGAGTTATCACGTGGGACATGGATGGAATTAGATATCAATGCGGTTAATTATCTACGTGAAATAGTTAGTTTGCCTCCAGAAGTAAAATCTCTTATATCAACTAAAACAGATAAGAGAATGCTAAGGTTTAAGCGTACAAAATTAAATAGAATACCAAGAAAATTTACTGCTAAAAAAACAACAAAGATGTAAATTTTTGTTACTCCAATAAGTATAAATAAAATTATTGGGATTATTATTTTATTTTTCTAACTTTTCTTTCACAGCCCATTAAAAATTTTTAATAAATTTGCTGTATATTTAGTAATCTAAAATTTACCACAACTTGAAGAGATTTATGAAAAAAACATGAATCTCATTTATTATCTATCCTTTTGTTTAAACTGATCAGAAAAAATTATGATAAATGTTGGTAAAGCCTATAAAATTATTTTCAATAGCATTGGCAATTTTTTAAATCCTATTATTTAAGAAGTAATAAGTATACTTGCTCAAGTGTAGTACAGTTACTTGTGAATAAATTCAAAATTAAGCCAACCCTCTGAAAATGTTAAAATACATTTAATAGATGAATTTATTAAGTTAGGTTTAATCTTGTCTGATTTTTGTATTGTAGTTTATCTGTTTGCTAGTGAAGCCGAAAAAACACACTAAAAATGCTTATAAGAAAAGCGTTTCTGATTTTTAAAAGGTCGATAGCGATGATATATAGTAAGTTAATAAAATTAAAACAATTATTAAATATTAGGGACATTACTTAAGCACAGTATGATGCAAGAAAAAAGTATGTTGATAAGCGTTAATTAAGGAATAGCAGAATGAAAACATTTTAGCCAATCTTTTTATGGCTTTTATTTTAATGTTGTCACTACGGATAATATTATTTATATTGAATATAATTGTATTTCAATATGTTGATATAACTAAAATCATTTTAACAATTGTAACTATTTTTGTTAGTAGTTATGTCTTGTTTATGTTTTATTTTTTAATAAGAGAGAAAATCGTTATGAAAAAAAGATAATGTAGCTCAAATCTTAAAAAATAATAATTTTTGAATTTTAGTGCTGTAGGTTAAATTTGCAATTAAATAGTTATATTCATACTAGGTTAAAAAGCCAACTTGATAATAGTCGGCTTTTTAAATTTTATTTTATTGCTTTAGCGACAATTTCTTGTGCTTCTTTTTGAAGAGTGGATAAATGCTGCTTGCTAACAAAGCTTTCTGCATATATTTTGTAAGCATCTTCGGTACCTGAAGGTCGTGCTGCAAACCAACCATTTTCAGCTATCACTTTTAACCCGCCAATTGATGCATTATTCGCCGGAGCAGTGGTTAGGCATTGAGTGATCTTTTCACCAGCAAGTTGATCTGTAGTGAGCTGACTTGCATCAAGTTTTGCGAGCTTTTGTTTTTCGGTGAAAGACGCAGCAGCTTGTAATCTACCATAGTAAGATACCCCAAACTTGGCTTCAAGTTCTTGATATTGTTCTTGTGGATTTTTACCAATTTTAGCAGTCATTTCAGCAGCAAGTAGACATAAAATAATGCCATCTTTATCAGTTGACCAAACTTTTCCATTTGTTCTTAAAAACGATGCGCCAGCACTTTCTTCACCAGCAAAGCCTAATTGCCCATTATAGAGTCCATTTGCATACCATTTGAAACCAACGGGGAACTCTAAATATTTTTTGTTTAAACTATTTGCTACACGGTCAATCATTGAACTTGTCACCAATGTTTTACCAATAGCAACATCATTATGCCATTTAGGACGATATTGAAATAGATAATTAACACATGCAGAAAGATAGGCATTTGGATTCATTAAACCTTTTGGGGTAACAATTCCATGCCGGTCAAAGTCGGTATCATTGCCAAAAGCTAAATCAAATTTGTCTTTTAAATTTAATAATCCTTCCATTGCCCAACGACTTGAACAATCCATTCTAATGATTTCATCATGATCAAGATGCATAAAACTAAATGTTGGATCAATTTTGTTGTTAACAATATCAAGGTTCAATCCATATTTTTCAGCAATTCGTGGCCAATAAGTAATACCTGCGCCACCTAAAGGATCAACGCCAATTTTAAGTGAAGAAGATTTAATTAGGGAAAGATCTAAAATGTTTTCAAGATCGTTGATATAATCGGTTTCATATTCTTTTGTATGAATATAATCTGAATGAATGGCTTTTTCTAATGTTATTCGTTTGACTTCATTCAAATTATTTTTGAGTAATTCATTTGCTCTGTTTTCGATCTGTTTCGTTATGTCAGTGTCTGCTGGACCACCATTGGTTGGATTATACTTAATTCCACCGTCTTCTGGTGGATTATGTGATGGTGTAATAACGATACCGTCAGCAAGTTGTGACTTTTTGTTTTGATTGTAAGTTATAATTGCATGTGAGATAACTGGTGTGGGGGTGTATCCAAAATCATGGGCAATTATAACATGTTGTTGATTAGCAACAAATACTTCAAGCACGGTTTTTAAAGCTAATTCTGATAAAGCATGCGTATCTTGACCAATAAAGCATGGACCTGTGATGTTATTTGTTTGGCGGTATTCAGCGATAGCTTGAGCAATGGCTAAAATATGTGCTTCATTAAAGCTACCTTTATTTGAACTACCTCGATGCCCTGAAGTACCAAAAATAACTAATTCACTTGCATTATCAGTATCAGGTATGGTTTGGTAATAATTATTTTGTAATGTTTTGACATTGATTAGATCAGAAGGTTCGGCTAATAATCCCGCTCGGCTATGATTTGCCATTTCTTGTTCCTCTTTCATAGATTGCACTTTTAGTCGTTTGCTAACAGTTACATTTCTTCTCTAATTAGTATGTAATATGCTATTTTACTTAGATGGTGGCGAAAAAACTTTTATAACTTGGTTAATCATGTTGTCTGATATGCCCATGTCACTCATAATTGATTCAATAATATAAATTTTTCTTGCGGTATTGGTATTACTTATCACCCAATATGGCGTGCCCACTATTTCACGAGGTTTAGTATTTTTACCGGATATTTCTAAAGATTGTTTGTCTTTGGCTAAATATTGTCTTTTGCTGCCATGCAGTGAAGTTGCTGCAATTGAAAAAAGTGCAGGATTGTAATTATAAAGTGTTTCAAGCAATAATAAAAAGCGACCGATGATTGATTTTTCGCCGTTAAAGGTGTCACTAGTTAGTAAATCATTAAACATTGAATAACGACTTTCAGCATTAACTTTTCCTACTGAACTAACTCGAGTAGCATGCTCCATCTTTAATAAACGTCTAATGATACTTGATGCATCTTCACCAATATGTTTAGTTTGTGCTGCGATAAATGTATATAACTCTTCGTCGATTTCGATAGTTTTCATTATGTTACTTATGCCTATTAATTTAATTTACTGGACATGCTTGTACTGTAATATTGCCTAGTTGATGTAAATTGTTTGTTGCATTATCTTTTAAACAATCATTAGTTTGTTGTTCAATGATCGTTGCATTTTCAATTTTATGTTGTAGATTAGCATCATGACAGCTCGATATCATAACTGATATTACTAATTGAAAAAATAACCGTTTCATATACTTATTGTATACCATGTAAACTATTGGGATGAGTATACCCTAACTTGATATTAAATTGTATTATCTATTGATAAAATAATGAAAAAAATATTGTTGTAATTGCAAAATAGGTTTATGCTAAAAAAATTTAAAAAAAACCAATCTTTCAAAATCATATGAGGAATCTACTATGAAAAAAATCGTCAAATTAACTATACTAGCAGCAATCCTTTCTGGATGTAGTAATGGTAATATTTATTCTGGCGATGTTTATACGACAGAACAAGCAAAACAAGTACAGCAAGTGAGTTATGGTACAGTAGTTTCGGTACGCCCAGTTAAAATCCAAACTAATGCTTCAAATGGTCAAAGTGAAAATATTGTAGGTTCTTTAGGTGGTGCTGTTATTGGTGGTGTATTAGGTAATACGATTGGTAATGGGTCAGGGAGAGCATTAGCCATTGCAACAGGTGCTATTGGTGGTGCCTTATTAGGTAATAAAATTGAAGATAGTGCAAGTCAAACTAATGCAGTTGAATTAGAGATTAAACAAGAGGGTGGTTCTAATATTGTTATTGTACAAAAAGGTACAATTAAGGAATTTTTTATTGGTCAACCTGTTCGATTAGTTAGTAATGGAAAAC
This sequence comes from Gilliamella sp. Choc6-1, assembly GCF_001690385.1. Classification (NCBI taxonomy): domain Bacteria; kingdom Pseudomonadati; phylum Pseudomonadota; class Gammaproteobacteria; order Orbales; family Orbaceae; genus Gilliamella; species Gilliamella sp. Choc6-1. Next base: position 41,368 of record NZ_LZHI01000039.1, on the reverse strand, counting down.
AAATTAGTGCTTCACCTCGTTATAGCCATGTAACAAAAGAATAAACAATTATTTTCATAGTTTAAATGAATAAATTAAGGCTTTTACTTCATATTATATTGAGTAGAAGTCTTATTTATAACTCACGATTTAATTATTTTAATGTTGTTAATTTTCGTTTTTTCGTCTTATTGAACTAGAAATTTGCTCAACTAAAAGTTAACAGCTAAACTTAGCACTATTTTTATTTGTTAACGGCTTTATTTGTTTAAGAAGGAATATTGGCGATGCGTATTTTACATACCATGTTACGTGTTGGGAATTTACAACGTTCAATTGATTTTTATACTCGCATCATGGGTATGAAAGTGCTAAGGACTAGTGAAAATACTGAATATAAATACTCTTTGGTTTTTGTTGGTTATAGCGATGAAACAGTTAGCTCAGTAATTGAGTTAACTTATAATTGGGGAACTGAAAAATATGAACATGGCAATGCATTTGGTCATATTGCGATCGGTGTTGATGATGTGGCAAAAATGTGTGATGATGTTAAAAAAGCTGGTGGTAAGGTAACTCGCGAAGCAGGTCCCGTTAAAGGTGGTACGACCATTATTGCTTTTATCGAAGATCCTGATGGTTATAAGCTAGAATTAATTCAGAATGATCAGGCAGATAAAGCTTTAGGAAATTAATATAAAGTTTTACTCAATTATGACATTGAATAGTTAAATAAATATCGCCCTTTGTGTGGGCGATATTTATTTATACCTAAAAGGTATTTTATTTGAATATTATTTAATTATGCCTTGTTTTTTTCCAAAAGGCTTGTGAGTAGTTTTTTATTAAGTGCTTCTTGTTTATTGCATTCTAAACTAGCGGTGGTAATAATTGAATTTAATGCCGTTAATGAAGTATTGAAATCATCATTAATAATCACGTAATCATATTCGTTATAATGGGAAATTTCAGCTTGTGCTTTTGCCATTCTTTTACGAATAACTTGATCATTATCTTGTCCTCGTTTTACTAAACGATTTTCTAGTTCGGTTAATGACGGCGGTAATATAAAAATGCTTTTTGACTGAGGCATTTTTTTTCTTACTTGTTGAGCACCTTGCCAATCAATATCTAAAAATACGTTAATTCCTTGTTGTAGGCTGTGTTGGATCTCAGATTTTGATGTACCATAATAGTGATCAAAAACATGAGCATATTCCACAAAGGCTTGATCATTAATTAATGATTCAAAATAATTATGATCGACAAAATAATAATGTTCCCCATGACGTTCACCTGGTCTTGGGTTACGAGTTGTATGCGAAATTGAGACTTTAGCAGGGTGATGATTTTTTTGCGCTAAATATGCCCGAATAAGGCTTGACTTCCCAGCCCCACTTGGTGCTGAAATAATAAATAGGGTAGCTGTGTACATGGGGTTATTTTCACTTATCATAAAAAAATTTGTGATTTTACTTAATAAAATTTATATCATCATTATAACAAATTCAAAAATAGATTGCGGCTTATTCTATCTATTAGTTAAGTTATTGAACTAATTATTAGCGCTATTTATTATTATAATTGTTATCTATTGATTGACAGTAATATGTTACGTACTAAAATAAAGCATATTTTTTATCATTAGAAATTACAATGGCATTAACATTTAGAGATGGCGTTTATGCTTGTATTCCAACTTTATTGGGTTATATAGGTATAGGTATTGCTGCTGGGGTTGTTGGTAATTCGGCTAATTTGTCCGTTTTAGAAATAACATTACTTGCAGCAATTGTTTATGCAGGTGCTGCGCAATTTATTATTGCTGGATTAATGTTGGTTGCAACACCGATTTCAGCGATTATCTTTGCTGTTTTTTTGGTTAATTCCCGTCATTTTTTAATGAGCATGGCAATTGCGCCAACTTTTCGTCGATACTCTTTTATTCAAAATATTAACATAGGTAGCTTATTGACCGATGAAACTTTTGCTGTTGCCATAAATGCTATTACAAATAAAATTCCTGTTAATGCGGTTTGGATGCAAGGACTTAATATAACGGCTTATATTGCTTGGATTCTCTCCTGTTTTATAGGCGCTTTAATTGGTCAATGGTTGCCTAACCCAGCTATGTTTGGGTTGGATTATGCTTTGGTTGCTATGTTTATTGGTCTAGTTTATTTGCAATTCATTGGTGATAAAAGTAAAAGTATGAAAAATCGTATTATTGTAATGTTAACAGTGGCAATTATGCTAATTTTTTTAATGCGTTTTGTTTCCCCTGAATTGTCGATTTTAATAAGTACTTTTTCTGGTTGCTTTATGGGACTTGCCATGGAGCGTGATGCATGAGTAATTATAGTCTATTTATTATTTTGGGGTGTGGTATTGTTACTTGGTTACCAAGAGTAATCCCTTTTATGTTAATAAGAAAGTTACAATTACCAAATATTGTGATTCGATTTTTATCCTATGTCCCTTTATGTATCTTAACTGCATTGTTTGTTCAAAATCTTTTTATTGCCAAAGAAGGGCAGTTTCCTGATTTTAATATTGAATATTGTTTAGCTGCTATTCCAACAATAATCATCGCTTTTTTGACAAAAAATTTAATGTGTGTTGTGGTTGGAGGAATGTGCTTTATAGCTTTAATTCGTTATTTTCTGGTATTGGTATAATAGTTTAAATTAAAGCAGGGCAAAAGCCCCGCATTTTTAAGTTTGCTTTTATGTTCTAATAGAAGTTAATATTTTTTCAGCTTCAGCAATTTGTCCTAACTGTTTAAGATAATTAGCCATCGCTTTTTGGTAAGAAATATTATTAAGAATAGCTCTTGGTTGTGATTTCCACCATTTTATCAATGCAAGGGGATCGCTATCAGTTGATAATTGTTTAATACGTCCAATGTAAGCCGTTTGGGAAAGCTGTTCTAATTGTGATTCACTATAAGCTTTCACTTTGTACATAATGGGTAACAGCTCAATAACAGCTTGATAATCCCCTATTTGATAATAAAGTTCATCTGCAAGCCTTAAAACTTCAGCATTACGAGGTTTTTCATTTAAAAGTGATTCAACGGATGTTTTTGCTGTATCATATTCTTTGTTTTTGATTTGTAGACGTAATTGAACTAATTTAAAAGCAAATTTTTCTCTAGGTTGACAGTTTTTTGCTGCTTGTTCAAGTAATTGATTGGCAGAAATGAATTGATCATTATCAATTTGGGCCTGTGCTGCAAGTAAATAGGATAATGTAGTATTTGTTGCACCTTTAGCACTTTTCATAAAAAGTTTGGCTGCTTGTTGATAGTCGCCTTCAAGAAGTAAAATTTGTGCTTGTTCAATTCGTTTTACTGATTTACGTGGTGAATTAAAGCGTAACCAATTGCCTAACATTGTTTTGGAATTAAAGATTTTTTTTAATATTTTCGCAAGGAGATAAAGGCACAATATAGCCAATAATTCCAATATAACAAAAGAATTAAATGACATGCTGATTTTATAATTAGCAATAATAAATACTGCTGAACCTTGATTAAATTGCAATAATGGACCTAAGAAGAATCCACCTACTAAAACTAAGAAAATAATCAATATTTTTATCATGATGATTCTCCTATTTAGCCAACATTGCACGAACACGAGTTTGCATTAACTTTTCAAGCTCACTTTGGCTTATCAGTTTTTCAGGTACTTTTTGATTGCTTATTGATTGATTTTGTAAATTATCAAGATCATGCAAAAATGCTTTAACACTTGGTGCGTGACCATCAAAATAAGCATTTACCCAGATAGATGCATCATTTAGTGCTCGTTGGTAAATAAGTTCTTGGTGTCTAGGTACAGCTTGTGCTGCAATTAATAGTCGAAAGCGGATATTTTCGCGCAAATATAATGATTGTTCTAAAGTGAGTGGTTTTTGCAATATTTGACACCGTACAATTTGTTTTTCATCTTTTCCTGCAAGAGAAATACAGGTTGAAAATTTATTGTCATCTTTATCAATTTTTTCAATGGTAATAAATTTTTTCATGAAGGTATCTGCATTTGAAAGCAAATTATCTGACCAATCCGATAACGATGTAGTTACTTCGCTTGATTTATTATTTGAACTATTGGTAATGAATTTGTCACTTGAATGATTTGTCCTCGTTGATGTATTATCTTCTGAAATTTCATCATTATATTGATTCATTCCGAGATCAACTTCTTTATAATTTCCTACCAAGGGTAATTCAATTAATGCATCTGATAGCCCAATTAAATTCATTATAATTCCGTCAGAGTCAATAAGACTGATTTCTGACAATGAATTAATATCTTTATTAATAGCTTGCCTAGCAGGTATTAAACTTGGATCATTTGTCTGTGCCAAGCTTTTATCGGCATTTTTTAACAATAAACGGGCTGTTGTATAATCTTGATCGTTCCAGATTTTTCTTCCAGCTAGATTGACCAGATAGTTAGCTTGCGAGATTAACCATGTATTTTGATCGGTTGAAGACATTGCAGATAATCGTTCATTAAGACTATGCAAGGCTTGTTCGTTTAATTTAGTGGAATCAGTAACCTGATTGGTTATTTGATGTTGTAGCTTTTGCTGTTCAGCTAATTGATTCACAACGCGTTGTTCAAGTGATGAAAATTGTTGGTTTTGTTGATTTAATGTTTCGGTGATAGTTGTTTGCAAATCTTTTAAAACACTTTGTTTTGTGCTTTGTTTTAAATTTGTTATTTCATTTTGAAGTGCTGCAATTGTTCGCTTTTGATTTTCAATATGTTGATGTCCATGGTAGAAAACAAAACTCCCCAGACCTAAAGTCAAAGCTATAGCAACAAGCGACAACTTAGAAATCGGTGTTTTATTTGAGCTGCTTTTACTTAATGGTGAAACATTCATTTTTTCTTCTGTGATTTTTTTTTGTAGGTTTATAGAACTTTGTTTATCTTCTTTTTCTTTCATCTCTTGTTTTGCTCCATTATAGCTATAAGTTGAGGAATATTGGCTATATGAAGTGGTGCTAATAGTTGAAAGTGTTGCATTTGCACCATAATATCGAATTAGCATAGCTTTCCTCATTAAAAATCTATTAAATTAAAAGTAACATTATGACATAGAGTAATCATTGTTTTAAATAGAATTTGATTATTAGCTCCTTTTACTTGTAACACTTTTTTCCATTTTAATTGTTTGGCTTTTTCAAAAATTCTCTCACTTGTCACAATCAAAGTGGCAAAGTTTTTATGTTGAGTTTTGCAATATAATTCAAGTTGCATTAGGTGTTGTACACTTGTAATAATGATTATCTGCTTTTTAATATTATTTGTGAGAATATCCGTTGAATAGGTAATGGGATGACGTTGGTAGCATTCTAATAATTTTACGTTTGCCTGCATTTCAGTCAGGGACTCCATTAATAGCGGCCTTCCAACGTTACCTCGTAGAATTAAAACTGTGCGATTTTTCACCGATTCATAAGTTAATAATGCTAATAATCCTTCACTATTTTCCTGGGCCGGATAGATCACTTGATTTGGTGTAAATTGATTCAATAATTTAGCTGTTTTTTTACCGATTGCAAAATAATTGATATTTGTAGGGAATAAAAAATTTGGCAGATTTGTTTTTATAGTATGTATTACTTGTGGCGAAACTATTATCACAATATCGTTAGGTAAAAGATTATTAAATTGATATTGTAAATTTTGAAGATCATCTCCTGCAGAAATCGAAAATAACGGAAGGTGTTTTGCTGATAAATTCGAGTTATTAAGCCATTCGGTTAATATTTCACCTTCAGGAGATGGTCTAGTTACAAAAATCATTGACCATTTAATTCCTGTAATATTTTGTTAGCACCTTGCTCCAATAGTTGGTTAGCCAATTTATAACCTAAATCTTGAGATTGAGTCACGCTACCAACAATTTCCCCTTTGATTATTTGAGAACCATCAACACGACCAACCAAACCTTGTAAATTTATTTGGTTGTTTTTTAAATAACAATAACTTGCAATGGGTACTTGGCAACCACCTTGTAATGCTTGATTCATTGCTCTTTCCGCTTGGATACAAATGCGAGTATTGAGATCATCAAGTGGAGCAAGTAAGTTAAGGATAGTAGTATCGTTAATTCTAGCTTCAATTCCAATTGCTCCTTGTCCAACTGCAGGCAAGATTAACTCTGTATCAATATACTGTTTAATGCGTTCTGTTAATCCTAAACGTTTCAAACCAACTGAAGCCAAAATAATTGCATCATATTCTTGGTTATCTAATTTTGCTAAACGTGTTCCAACATTTCCTCTCAAAGCTTGAACACTTAAATGTGGGTATTTAGCTTTTAGCTGACACTGGCGCCGTAAACTTGATGTGCCAATAACAGCACCATTGGGTAATTCATCTAACCTATTATATTGATTTGAAATAAAAGCATCACGTACATCGTCACGTTGACAAATAGTTGCTAACATCAATCCCGCTGGAAACTCAACAGGAATATCTTTTATTGAATGAACAGCAATATCAGCTTCATTATTTAATATAGCTTGTTCAAGCTGTTTGACAAATAAACCTTTGCCCCCAATTTTGGAGAGAGGGCTATCAAGTAAAATATCACCACGGGTTACCATAGGCATTAATTCTACTGTTAAACCTTGATGCACCGATAGCAATTGTTGTTTAACATAATTTGCTTGCCATAGTGCTAAAGGGCTTTTTCGTGTTGCAATACGGATTTTCAATCGGGTTTCCTATTTGATACTGAAAATATATAGTTTGCTCTAACTATAATTTTTTTAGTGCTAAATCTTATTAGTCTTTCTTTACAAATTATCGACAAAGTTAGCAGCATAACCTATATAGTTCGCTGGCATTAACTGTTTTAATCGAGTTTTTTCGATTTCAGGTAAATCTAATGAATCTATAAACTGTTTTATTTCTTTTGCATTAACGCGTTTACCTCGAGTAAATTCTTTTAATTTTTCATAGGGCTTTTCAATACTGTAACGACGCATCACCGTTTGAATTGGTTCTGCTAGTACTTCCCAGTTACAGTTTAGTTCTTCAAGTAAATGATCGTAGTTTACTTCAAGCTTATTTAAGCCTTTTAATGTTGATTGATAAGCAATAAAGGCATAGCCAATACCCACACCAAGATTACGTAATACTGTTGAATCACTTAAATCACGTTGCCAACGAGATATCGGTAGTTTACTTCCTAAATGTCCCATAATTGCATTGGCAATCCCTAAATTACCTTCAGAATTTTCAAAGTCTATAGGATTAACCTTATGTGGCATTGTTGAGGAACCTATTTCACCTGCGATGGTTTTTTGTTTGAAATGATTTAATGCAATATAACCCCAAACATCACGATTGAAGTCGATCATAATAGTATTAAAGCGAGCAACACAATCAAAAAATTCGGCGATATAATCATGCGGTTCAATTTGTGTTGTATAAGGATTCCATTTTAAACCCAAAGAATTGACAAACTCTTTACTAAACTTATGCCAATTTACTTCTGGATAGGCAGCAATATGTGCATTGTAATTACCTGTTGCGCCATTTGCTTTACCTAGAATTTCAATTGACTCAAGTTGGTTTAATTGACGCTGTAAACGATAGGCAACATTGGCAAATTCTTTACCAACGGTTGACGGAGTAGCTGGTTGTCCATGTGTTCTTGAAAGCAATGGTATATCTCGATGGACTTTAGCTTGCGATACAATTTTATCAATCACCTTTTTCCAATAAGGGACTAAAATTGTATCTTTTGCTGTTTTTAACATTAATGCATAAGATAAATTATTGATATCTTCTGATGTGCAGGCAAAATGGATAAACTCATTAATAGCACGTAGCTCTTCGTTAGTGCTAACTTTTTCTTTTAAAAAGTACTCAACAGCTTTTACATCATGATTTGTCGTTTTTTCTATCTCTTTAATTCTCAAAGCATCTTTTTCATTAAATTGTTCAATGATTTTATTAAGGTGATCTAATGCTAATTGGCTTAATGCTGGAACTTCAAGAATCTCTGCTTGCGAAGCTAATTTTTGTAACCAACGGATCTCAACTTGAACTCGATATTTCAATAAGCCATATTCGCTAAAAATAGTGCGTAATTCTATTGTTTTATCACCATAACGACCATCAATAGGTGAAAGGGCGGTGAGGGAAGATAATTCCATAGGTTTAACTCCGTTGATAATTTTGAAATATCACTTAGAAAAATATAAATTAATTTACTTGGTTTATTTCATCGAGTAATTCGTTTATTGCATTATAGATGCCTTTACGCCCAAAAAGAAGCTGTAACCGGCTTCCACCAACCTGATACCATAAGATGGATGAACGAACACTACCAAAAAGGGATGTTCTTATTTTAGCTTGAACTAATGAATTTTGTAAAAATTGTGCTTTTCCTATCACCTTAATCTTATTTGTTAAAGGACTGACGATATCCGAATAAATGTTAGCTAGCGAGTATGAAAGTTCATCTATATTTATGTTAATCGTTTCGTCATTCACAACCGGATAAAGTGCGGAAATTTGTTTTAATCGTTGATCAATTTTGTTGAGTACATCATTATTTCTTAATAGCTTATTGGTAATACTTAGTGTCCCAAAAAGATAACGTATTAATTCAACCTGATCTTTTTGATTTGAAGATAATAATTGCTTTAAAGCAAGTAAGCCTGTTTTAATATTTTTAATACCATCATAAACATCAGCGGTGGTTTGGGGGGAGGTTTTAAATACGCTTTTTATTGATTGTTCATAAATAGTGGGATTACAAATGCCGGTATTTGCAAGCTGCGGAATAAGCATAGTACTTTGTACAACACCTGCAAGTGCAATGGCAATATGATAATATTTATTACTCACTCAAAAACTCCTTAGCATCAATAATTCTTTCTTCAATAATTCCACCGCCTAAACACACATCATTTTGATAAAAAACTGCTGATTGCCCTGGAGTTACAGCTGCAACAGGCTGTTCAAAAATGACTTCTATCTTATCTTCTGAAAGTGGGTTAATTCGGCAGGCAATATCTTGTTGCCGATAACGAGTTTTAACCGTGCAGTTAAATGACTTAGTAACTATTTGTCGATCAACCCAATGTAACTGTTGTGCAATTAGGCCATTTGAAAATAGTGCTGGGTGATCATGCCCTTGGGCTACAACCAATTCATTATTTTTTATATCTTTATCTACAACATACCAAGGAGTATCATTGGCTTGTTTAAGTCCTCCAATACCAAGTCCTTTACGTTGCCCTAGTGTGTGGTACATAAGACCTTGATGTTTACCAATTGCTTTACCCTCAACGGTGCGAATAATACCAGTTTGAGCGGGTAAATAACGGGCCAAAAATTCATTAAATTTGCGTTCACCAATAAAACAAATACCGGTTGAATCTTTTTTGGAAGCTGTAGCTAATCCTAGCTGTTTTGCAATTTTACGAACTTCTGTTTTTTCAAGTTCACCAACCGGAAATAAGCTTTGACTTATCTGTGCTTCACTAAGGGTATACAGAAAATAACTTTGATCTTTATTATTATCAATACCTCTCAACAATTCTATTTTGTTATTGATTTCTCGTTTGCGAACATAATGGCCAGTTGCTATATAGTCGGCACCTAAATCTTCGGCTGCATAGTCTAAGAAAGCTTTAAATTTGATTTCTTTATTGCATAAAATATCAGGATTCGGTGTTCTACCAGCTTTATATTCAGATAGGAAATGTTCAAATACATTATCCCAATATTCAGTAGCAAAGTTAATCGTATGTAATTTGATATTTAATTTGTCACATACTTTTTGAGCATCCGCTAAGTCAATTGCGGCTGAACAGTATTCGTCTGTATCATCTTCTTCCCAATTTTTCATAAATAATCCAATGACATCGTATCCTTGTTGTTGTAACAAATAAGCTGAAACAGAAGAATCAACGCCACCAGACATGCCGACAACAACTTTTGGAGAAGCATTTATTTTTTGCATAATAACTAAATAATAGATTAAAAATGATGGGTGATTTTATCATAGATGCCCAAAAAAGCATAAAGTAATGCTAATAAGAATTCCAATTGCCTACAATTTTTTTATTGGAATATAGACTTAAAGTTAAACATTTCCACGTTTTTTTCTTTATAAATCTTTACAATCGTTAAAGAAAAAAAACGAACAATTAAATATCTATGCAAAGCAACTCCAGCGATAATTATCGATGGAGTTACTTATATAAGTCAGATAAATAATTATTTATATTTATCAATATATTAATTAAAGTTCTTAATAAAGATCTTTTAATAAATACACCACATGACCAATAATTTTAAAATCCTGAGGGGCATTTTTATCAATAATGATAGTGGGATATTTTGGATTATCACACAATAATGCTATGTTGGCCCCTTGATTTTGAACACGCTTAATACTGATTTGATCATCATATTGAACAGCATACAGATAACCGTCAATCAATTTACAATGAGAAGTATTGACAATAATAATATCATGATTAGATATAGTAGGCTCCATACTATCACCTTTTGCCCATACTGCGCTTAAATCATCATTATTACACTCTTGATGTTTAATTAGCATGATATTAAATGGTATTGATTCAATTTGTAAATGAGAATTTCCTACTTCATTTAAATGATGAAAAGGAATATCTACAAAGCTTTTATGTTCTGTATCTGGAAGTAATCTACATTCCCCCTTACCCGTAACTAGCCATTCAATTGGAACATCACATTTTTGAGCAATAATTGCCAGCCTATTGAGTGAGGGATAGGTTTTACCTGATAAGTAGTCCCGAATTACTGCTTCTGACATTCCCACTTTTTTGGCAAATGCATTTCCCGATAAGCCTTCCAATACCAGTGTAAGTCGATTTTTAAAATTGATAACACCAGTTTCAGTTAGTGTTCGTGTTTTTTCTTGGTTTTCGGTTGTTTTTATGCTGCTTTCTTTCATTTTTATAATCCATTCTGTATTGCTTTTTTATATTTTTTGTTTTAATTCGTTTTTTTATGTGTTATTCTCTGCTTGGAATTTACATCAACTGATGTTGTATACCGATAATCTTTACGATAGCAGTAAATAAACTTATAGAGGATCTCATAATGAGCGAACAAGATCAAGACTGGACTCCATCAAGAGTAGTAGGAGAAATTAAAATTAGAGGTGGAAATTTAAGAGGTCTATCTCGTGCAAGCGGTTTGCAAGCTGATACTCTAAGAAATGCACTTTACCGTCATTGCCCTAAATATGAACGAATTATTTCTGATTATTTAAAAGTCCCAGCTGAAAAAATTTGGCCTACTCGTTATAAGCTTAAAGCTAACAAAGTGAAATATTAATTATTGAACAATAATTTAGACAAGCTTAAGGCAAAGGACGCCTAATAAGGCGTCTTTTACATATTATTGTGCTTTAGCTTTTTCTGCAGCTTTAATTATCATAGCAAATGTACTAGCTTTTAATGATGCTCCGCCAACTAATGCTCCATCAATATCTGGTTGAGTAAATAGTTCAGCCGCATTTTTATCGTTAACTGATCCCCCATATTGAATAATTACTTGTTCTGCAACTTTTGCATCCTGTTTAGCAAGGTGCTCTCTAATAAATTTATGGACAGCTTGTGCTTGCTCAGGTGTTGCTGATTTACCAGTACCAATAGCCCAAACTGGCTCATAAGCGATAACAGCGTGATTAAATGCTTCAATCCCCAGGGTTTCAATTACAGCATCAATTTGGCGCGCACATACTGCATGAGTTTGACCAGCTTCATTCTCGGCTTCAGTTTCACCAATACAAAGAACTGGCACTAGACCTGCTTCTTTAATTATAGCGAATTTTTTTGCAATAAATTCATCTGATTCTTTATGGTAGGTACGACGTTCTGAATGGCCAATAATAATATGCGTTACGCCAATTTCTTTTAGCATATTGACAGAGACTTCACCTGTGTAAGCACCAGACAAGTTGATTCCAACATCTTGAGCACCTAAAATAATATTTGATTTATCTAATTGGTGTTTAATAAAGTCTAAATAAACGACGGGTGGTGCAATAGCAACATCACATGCGACATCTGTTGATAGCTCTTTTTTTAGTTCTACAACTATATTTTTAGCCATATCAAGACTGCCATTGAGTTTCCAATTACCCATCACGAGAGGTTTACGCATAATTTTCTCCAACTTAAGATTTAAAAAGGTGTTGATTTTAGAATGAATTCGTTATAATAGTAAGTATTATACACCAAATAAATAAAGCCTGAGGAAAAATATGTCATTAGAAATATTGAATCAATTAGAAAGTAAAATTCAACATACTATTAATACAATCAATACACTACAACAGGAAATTACAACCTTAAAACAAGGTAATCAAGAGTTAGAACAATTAATTAATGACAGTTCTGATGAGATGAAAGCTTTACGTGATGAAAACGAAAAGTTAAAACAAGATCTGCAATTATGGCAACAACGTATTCAAACTTTATTAAGTAAAATTGGTGAAATTGCGCAATAGTTTATTTAACTTATTTGCAACCGCGACTAAAGGCGCGGTTGATTTATACTTTACAAAAATTTTTTAAAGATTTAAGTATAATGCGAGAAAAGTTAATATCATTATGGCTAACCGAAACGATACGATTGATTGAAAATGAATCTGGACGGTTTGCAGATCAAGATATCAATCGAGAATTACGCGCTTCGAAAACACCACTTGCTCATCGTATTGTTACGCGGGCTGTTATGTTATCCAAGCAGAGTGAGCTTTACGCTGCATTAATTACTTTATTACATGCCTTAAAATTTTCATTTATTTTATTATTATTCTTTTCTTTTTTTATTGGTATAAGTTTAGCTTTCGGTGCATTAAGCCAAAATCCAGTTAATCTTTATTGGGCACTTTTTAGTTTATTGGGTGTTCATTTTATTACTCTATTTATTTGGCTTTGCTCTTTTTTCTTTTTTTCGAGCTTTGGTGGTAGTGTTTTAATTCATTGCTGGTTATGGCTAACTAGAAAACTTTCACAAAGAAAAACTGTACAACAGCTTATACCAGCATTTGTACAGCTTTTGGGTGGAAAAATCCGCTGGTTAATTGGTTTTATTCTCAATCTTTTTTGGACTATTATACTAAGTTCAGCATTGTTAGTTCTAATCGTTTTATTTTCTACGCAGCATTATAGTTTTGAATGGAAAACAACTTTATTAAGTTCTGATACTATTATTCAACTAACTCATTATTTGGGCTTAATTCCATCCATATTTGGATTTTCTATACCTCAAGATAATGTTATCCGCATTAGCGACCAAGCATTAAATGCCGGTTATGTTCGTTCTTCTTGGGCTATTTGGTTGCTTGGCGTGTTTATTGTTTATGGTTTAACTATACGCTTTTTTTGCATGATTATTTGTGGAATTAGTTGGCTAATAAGCTGTCGTGGAATTAAACTGCAATTAGCTTTACCTGAGTATCAATTGCTAGCTAACGATTTACAACCTGCTTTAATTGATATAGTGGATAACGATTTGCAGGGAAAAAAGATGCATTTTCATTCAGCTATGAATTTATTAGAAAATAGCCAAGGAGCTTATTTAGTGGCAATTGATATTCCTGAAGATTGGCCTGTTCCTGATTCTGTCTCATTTTTAGGTTTTCTTAATACTCGGCAGCAAAGACGTGACATTTTAGATTATTTACAATTAAAACCGGCTAAAAAATTATTGGTTGCTATAGATGCAAATAGAGCGCCAGATCGTGGCATTTTAAACTTACTCAATCAACTAGCTACTAAGTCCCAACAATATCGTATTTGGTTTATCAACGAAGGCAAGCAATATCATAATTGGCAATCACTATCCTTAAAATCATCTATACCTACATGGTTAAATGAGGAATAGAAAATATGCTTACAACCTTAAAATTAGCAGTGGTTGGTCATTCAAATGTTGGTAAAACCTCCTTGCTACGGGCACTAATTCGTAATAGCCATTTTGGTGATGTTTCGGATAAACCGGGGACAACAAGACATGTGGAGTCAATTAAGTTAACACTGGAAAAACAGAAGTCGATCATTTTTTATGATACACCTGGATTAGAAGACAGCATTGCATTATATGATTATATTAATCAACTAACTCCTATAGACTCAAGGCTTGATGGCGTCGATAAATTAACGACTTTTTTAAAAAGCCCTGAGGCTGAAAACTTATTTTATCAAGAAGCAAAAGTAATTCGACAGCTATTGAATAGTGATGCAGCTATCTATGTTATAGATGTGCGAGAACCAGTTCTTGCTAAGTTTCGCGATGAATTAGCGATTTTATCTCAAAGTGATAAACCTATTTTGGCTGTATTAAATTTTACTTCATCAGAAGAACAAAATGAAAATGAATGGAAAAAATTAATTTCTAGAATAGGGATTCATGTTACTATAAGCTTCGATGCTGTATTCCCTCCATTGGATGGTGAAGAACGATTATATCAAAGTCTTGCTTTATTGGTTGAGCCAGCAAAAGGAATATTAGCTGAATGGTTAGATAAAATCACTCAAAAACGTGACTCTCGTAATCAGGCAGCTAATTTAATTATTGCTGAAACATTGGTTGATGTTACCGCTTGTTATGAAATGGTCAAATCAAATGACAAGCAAGCTGTTATTGATATGCAAAACAAGGTTAGAAATCGTGAGCAAAAAGCAATAGATGAGTTGCTAAAGCTTTATCAATTTGATGTATATCACGAAAGTGAACAAAATTTACCTTTAATTAAAGGACGTTATAAAGCAGATCTTTTTAATATAGATGCTTTAACGATGATGGGTATTCATTTGACTAAAGGATTTGTTTCCGGCGCGACTGTAGGAGCAAGTATTGATTTGGCAACAGGTGGATTAACACTTGGATCAGCAACGCTTGTTGGCGCAGCGGTTGGTAGTTTAATGCAAACAGCGAAGCATTATGGATCTAGAATACGTTATCAGTTAACTGGATACAACAAATTAAGTGTTGATGATGTTATTATATGTTTTCTATCATTACGCTTAATACGTCTAAAAGAAAATTTAAATAATCGTAGCCATGCGAATACTAATCCAATCAAATTGTCTAAATTAGATGAAAGCGATTGGGAAAAAGGTGTATTACCCAAAAGCTTAAAAATAGCAAGACGCTATTCGCATTGGTCGACTTTAAATAAGGGAACGAAAAGACATGACAAAAGAAGACAATCAACTATCATGGAAGTTGCTAACCAATTGTGTTAGCGAAAAGAAATGCTCTTTTATTATCACGTTACTTCTTTCACTTCTTATATTATTTGGTAGCACATCTTGTCAAAGTCAGATTTTGACAAGTCATTCTAAATCTGATCTGTTAATGCTAGCAAAAATAGAATCACATTATAAAAAATGGCAAAATACACCTTACCGTTATGGTGGAACTACTTTAGCTGGCAGTGATTGCTCAGCGCTAGTAATGAATTTTTTCAAGAATAAACTTTCTAAAACTCTTCCAAGAAGTGCCGCAGAACAAGCACAATTAGGCTATAAAGTTAGTAAACCTAAAGCCGGCGATTTAGTGTTTTTCAAAACAGGTCGTAGTAACGGAGGTTTACATGTAGGAATATATTATGCAGATGGTAAATTCTTACATGCTTCATCATCTAAGGGTGTTATTTATTCTAGTTTAAAAGAAGATTATTGGAAAAAACGTTATTGGATGGCAAGACGTATAACTGATATTTAGATACAATAAAAATTGCTCTCTAATTGTATTTAATTAGAGAGTCTAAAAAACATTCATTTTTCTACAGAAATCATTCTTTTAACTTATTGATTTTTTCTTAAATTATACATAACATTCGCTACATATAACATTTCACCTGGCGTACCCAATGATATTCGACACCAATTGGTTGCAGGTGCAAAATCTCTTCCAATTAAAACAAAATTTTGTTTCATGAGTTCACGATAATCCTTTAAATTAATCGGACTTTGATGAAATATAAAATTAGTTTGTGATTTTAGATAGTGTAAACCTAAATTTGATAATACTTTTTCCATGATTTGACGTGATACATCAACCGCTTTTTTGGAATAAGTTAAAAATGGTTGATCATCGATAGAAGCAAGCGCTGCACAAACACCACAATAGTTGAGTTTCTCGCCAGCTACATATTGAGCCATATTTTGAATATTTTCAACTGAACTGACTGCATAACCGACTCGTAATCCGGCCATAGCATGGATTTTTGAGAAAGTTTTAAGTAATATAATATTGTCATAACCTTTTGCAATAAATTCATCAACTGACTTAAAGTCAGGATCATTAACAAATTCAGCATAAGCTTCGTCAATAATAAAGATCGTATTTTTAGGTTTGCTTTTTATCCAAGGTTCTATTTCATTTGTTGCAAAAACTGTTGAAGTAGGATTATTTGGATTAACCAAATATACAATTGAAAATCCATTATAATTTTCAGCAGCTTTTTGTATGCCTTTTATATCTATCTGCCAATCTGGCAAATTTGGTACTTTAGTAATTTTTAGATTAAAGATCTTTGCAAAATGTTCTCCATCACCATAAGTAAGCTCTGGAATGACTAATTGAGCATCTGACTTAACAAAGGCAGCAATAGCACTGCGAATACCTTCTGAAGATCCTGCAGTTAATAAAATTTGAGTATCATCGACTTTATGATGTTTAGCTAATCGTTTATTAAGCAATGGCATTTCGGCTTTGGCATAGCGATTCGCTTTTGGTACAGCATCAATTGCAGCTTGTTTTGCACGTGGCGACATACCAAGCGCATTTTCGTTAAAGTTGAGTCTTATTGGATTGTTAATATTAGGTGTTGCTACATTTTCAAGCATAGGTATAGAGAATGAAACCGAGTTTTGTATTTCTATTGCATGAGCTTTAGATAATAATTGATTAATAGATAGCCCTGCAATTGCCGCACTGGAAAATGTGATTAATTTTCTTCTACTGACATTTAAATTAGATATCATGATTTACCTCTTACTTAATTAATATTTATATGGTCAATTATTAATTAAGCAAAAATAATACCAAGTTTTTAAAGATTACTAAGATTATAGACTTGTACTATATTAAATAATCAAAGATTAATGAGGAGATGGTTGTTATTTAGATTATATTAATCTAAATACGCACCTGTTGGGTGCTTTATTGCTCAAAAATGGTATATAAAAAGGACTGCATTAATACAGTCCTTATAGTGATTAGTCAATTACCATGGGTGATTTTTTTACCATAGGTGATCATTGTTAACTATCTGCCGGTGTCTCGATAGTCGAAATGGTTGCCAGCATCTGCAAAAACTTATATTTTGAATCCACCATGTTAGTTGAACGCTCATGTAAGGTATTGGCAATAATAGGTTCAAGTGTTTCTAAACGGCGGAAACGCTGTTCTTTTAGTAATATACCAGTTAATAACTCACTGTTTGGTGCTTTTGAATCTAATACTAAAGCTGGCTTGCCTTCTGCCATACGGCGTGGGTCATAACGATATAAAGGCCAGAAGCCAGATTTAACTAAATCTTTCATCTGCTCATGTGATTTAGCAAGGTCATAACCATGTTCTTCACAAGGGCTATAAGCAATAACTAAAGATGGTCCATTATACGCTTCGGCTTCTTGTAAAGCCTTAAGGGTTTGGTTAAGTTGTGAACCCAATGCAATTTGCGCAACATAGACATGGCCATACATCATTACACTAACACCAAGATCTTTACGTGCTTTATGCTTACCTAAATCAGCAAATTTTGATACAGCGCCCATAGGGGTGGCTTTTGATTGCTGGCCTCCAGTATTAGAATAACACTGGGTGTCTAACACCAATATATTCACATTATCAGTTAAGCTCATTACATGATCGAGCCCACCAAACCCAATATCGTAAGCCCAACCATCGCCACCAATTGCCCAGACTGATTTATCAACCAGGTAATCTGCATTTTGAATTAATTCTTTAGCTTCAGTTGAATCCAAATGAGCAAGTTGTTCGCGTAATTTTGCAATTTGTTGCCGTTTTTCATCAATAGTGATATTTGTGGATTGTAAAGCTATGGCAATTTCTGGAGAAATTTCACCGCCCATTTTTTCTAGTAATCGTAACGCACGCTTTTTATGTTGGTTATAAGATATGCGATAACCTAAAGCAAACTCAGCATTATCTTCAAATAATGAATTTGCCCAAGCTGGTCCACGACCATGGCGATCGATCGTATAGGGTGATGATGGCAGGTTACCACCATAAATTGATGAACAGCCAGTGGCATTTGCAATGGCTAAATGGTCGCCATAAAGTTGGGTTAACAATTTGATGTATGGTGTTTCACCACAACCTGCGCAAGCACCGGAATATTCAAATAGAGGTGTAAGTAGTTGCGATGTACGCACATCAATGCGTTCAAGTGTGCTGATATCACGATCAGGCAATGCAGTAAAGTACTCAAAGTTAGTGCGTTGAGTCTCAATATTATCGATACGTGATTGCATGTTAATTGCTTTAATTTCAAAATTATTACGATCGCGGGCAGGGCACACTTCGACACATAAGTTACAGCCAGTACAATCTTCTGGGGCAACTTGCAATACATAACGTTGACCTTTCATATCACGAGCTTTAACTTCAAGCGAGTTTAATGAATTAGGAGCATTGATCATTTCATCAGGATCAACAACTTTAGCTCGAATAGCTGCATGAGGGCAAGCAACAGCACAATGATTACACTGGGTACAAAGTTCTGCTTTCCAAATTGGGATCTGTTCTGCAATGTTTCGTTTTTCCCATTTTGTTGTACCAATTGGCCATGTGCCGTCAGGCGGAAAAGCGGATACTGGCAAATTATCACCTAAACCAGCTAACATAGTAGCTGTCACAGTTTTAACAAAATTAGGCGCATTATAAGGTACTACTGGTGGCATTGATGGGCTGCTTTGATCAACGCAGCTAAGTGGAACTTGTTCAAGTGATTCAATAGATAAATCAAGTGCTTTCCAGTTGTTTTCAACCAAATCTTGCCCTTTACTACTATAACTTTTAGCAATGACTTCTTTTAATTGGGTAATACTAAAATCATTCTTAAAGATTTCAGAAAGATGAAAAAATGCTGCTTGCATAACAGTATTAATTCTTGCGCCTAAATTACATTCACGAGCTATTTTTGCTGCATTTACAATGTAAAAGTGTGCTCGTTTTTGTATTAATTGTGCTTGCACTTCTTTAGGTAGACGATGCCAAACTTCATCTTTGCTATACGGCGTGTTAAGCAAAAAGATACCATCGTCCTTTAACTTATCAACAATTTGATATTTATCGATAAACTGATCTTGATGACAGCCAATAAAATGCGCGCTTGTTATCAAATAAGGCGAATCAATAGGATCTAAGCTGACTCTTAAGTGAGAAGTGGTTAAGCCACCGGCCTTTTTAGAGTCATAGACAAAATACCCTTGCACATAAAAAGGCGAGCTATCGCCAATAATTTTAATATTATTTTTAGTTGCTGACACAGTGCCATCACTACCAAGCCCATAAAATAGCGCTTCGAGTGAAGATTTTTGAGGAATAGATTGATCAGGCAATGGTAAAGATAGTCCTGTAATATCATCATAAATACCAACAGTAAAGCGTGGTTTTGGTTTTGCTAAATTGAGCTCAGCAAAAATGGCAAGTACACACTTAGGATCAAACTCTTTAGATGATAACCCATAACGTCCACCTATAATAAGTGGAATAGTTGTGCGTTCCCCACGAGATAAACTTTCAGCGAATGCGGTTATAATATCTAAATAAAGCGGCTCGGCTTGAGCTCCCGGCTCTTTGGTTCTATCAAGAACGGCTATTTTGTTAACAGTACTAGGTATAACACTTAGTAAATGGTTAGCCGAAAAAGGGCGGAATAATCGAACGATTACAACCCCGACTTTTTCGTTTTGTTTAAGTAAAACATCCACAACTTCTTTGGTAGTGTTTGCTCCTGAGCCCATAATAACAATAATACGTTCGGCATCACAAGCTCCATAATATTCAAAAGGTTGATACTTTCTGCCTGTTTCTGCAGCAAAGGCATCCATAGCATCAACAACATGTTGATAGGTACTATCATAATAGCTATTTATCGCTTCTCGACACTGGAAGTATGTATCTGGATTGGCTGATGTGCCTCGAGTCACTGGTTTGTCGGGTGTTAAAGCACGTGAGCGATAAGTTTTAATAGCTTCATGTGGTAATAAATTACGGATTTGGTCATCGCTTAATGGATAGATTTTATTGACTTCGTGCGATGTTCTAAATCCATCAAAAAAATGAACGAAAGGAACTCGGCTATTTAAGGTTGCCATTTGTGAAATTAACGCAAAATCCTGAGCTTCTTGCACTGAACTTGAACAAAGCATTGCAAAACCCGTTTGCCTAATTGCCATCACATCAGAATGATCACCAAAAATAGAAAGTGCATGAGTTGCAATAGTGCGAGCGGCAACATGCAAAACAAAAGGAGTCAGTTCGCCCGCTATTTTGTACAGCGATGGGATCATTAAAAGCAAACCTTGTGATGAAGTAAACGAAGTTGCTAGTGCACCAGTCATTAATGAACCATGAACGGTTGCAATTGCACCTGCTTCCGACTGCATTTCAATGACTCTAGGGGTATCACCAAATACATTTGGCTTATTAAACTCTGCCCAAGTACTGGCTTGCTCAGCCATGGTTGAGCTTGGTGTGATTGGGTAAATAGCAATGACTTCGTTTGCTCGATAAGCGACGGATGCCACCGCACTATTAGCGTCTGATATTATCATTAAAAAAACCTTGTATTTTATAGTGTTATGACATTACTAACTTAGTATAAATTTGTATTATTGTATCAGAAACTAACATAGCTTTTCGTTATTTTTATGCTAAATTTTTTATCATCACCACTTTAGAAAAAAGTATTAATAAAAGTTGGGTTGTTTATGAAGTCAACTGATTTTACTGTATTCCATTTTTAGTGCTCCAACAGCTGTAAATACCCCAAATTTAGTACACAACTCACGTAGAAAATTAAGCTGCTTGTTTTAGTGTTTTATACTCAATCGGTGTCATGTTATTTAATGCCTCATGCGGTCTTTCGGTATTATAAATGGTGAGCCATTCTCCGGTTATTCTCCTTGCTTGTGCTAAGTTGTTAAAAAGATATAAATAGAGTACTTTAGTGCGATAGGTACAATTAAATCGTTCAATATAGCCATTTTGATAAGGGCTACCGGGCTTTATATAATCAATGGCTATATCATGTGATTTAGCCCAGTTTATCTAAGTAACGGGGAATCCTTCCTGTTGGTAAGCTTACTGTAATATCAATACCTAACGCCTCACGATTAAAGTCATCGATGACATTGAATGTTCTAAAGCGACGTTGATTACGGCTACTGTCACTCATAAAATCCATTGACCAATATTCACCTTGTTTATTAGGCACCAATAGCTTTTCTGGGCATCGTGGAGGAATGCGTTTTTTTCGTTTTACTCTGAGATTAAGCTTTAATTCACAATACACCCGATAAACACGCTTATGGTTCTATTGATAGCCGAGCTTTCTGATACGATTAAAACATTTAGGAAAGCCCCAGCGTAAATACCGGTCTGTGATAGCATTCAACACCGAAATAATCACCGAATCATCCGATAACTTAGGTTTATAATAGTAAGCACAACGGCTTAAGCCAACAATGGTACAACTCATGAATGATTTTGTTGTCGTTGCTGTGCCCCCGTTTTACGTGCCTTTGTGGGCACTAAAGCTTTTTTATGATTTCTTCCTGAAGCTGGGATTTTAAACCCAGTTCGGCAAACATCTGCTTAAGCTTGCGGTTTCAGCCTCCAGCTCTTTTAAGCGTTTGATATCCGAAGTTTCCATTCCGCCGTATTTTTCCCGCCATTTATAGAAAGTTGAATTTCCCATGCCATATTTACGGCACAGCTCTTTAACGGGAATACCAGCTTCAGCTTCTTTTAAAATAACACTGAATATTCTATCTAATATACATTCAAAAAAGAAAAGCTAAAATTTAACAGCACAAACCAATTATGCGAACCTTTTAAAAAAATCTTTTATGACAGTTTCAGGGACAGATATTAAAGCGATTTTAGTCGAGCAATACTGCATACATTATACAAAAATATACAAAATTATAGTGCTATGATGACACGCCAATGATCCTAGAAATAGAAGATGCATTAGGTGTTGCTCAAGATTTAAATAATTATTATAACGATATTTATGACCACTTAACTCAATTTAAAAAAGAAAAACAATCAACACAGTTTGATTTTAATGGCGACTAATCAATTTTTAGGCAATTTTTTATTTCATATTTTGTAATTTTTTTCAAAATACAATTTCATTATTTTCTTGTTTATTTTGTTATATCACATTTATCTTATCATTCCGTTATTATTTGTCATGTTATATTTTATTTAAGGTTAATAAGGTGATAAATAAGAGGTATGTAAGCTATTTCAATAACATTAGCAAATAGAGAAAATGGGATTAAAAACCCCATTATTCCGTAATATCAGGATAACCCGGCCAAAAGTTTTTATAAGTTACTTCTCCCATTTTTATTGCATATTGGCGCCATTGCTGTGCTAATTCAATATTTTGCTCTTCATCTTTATAATAATGACTGAGTGAAGTCATTGCACTGTAATAACCTTGAATGGCCTTTTTAAGTAAGAAACGATTCTTTAACGAAGTAACTTCCCCCACAGTCTCTCCTAGAATTATGGAAAATGTTTTTCTATTTCTTAAATAAAAATTTTTGATTCCATCGCCTTTTATCACATTTAATTGATAGAATGATTTAAGATAGTTCAATTGCCCAAAAATAAAATCCTCATCGCTCAAAGTTGTATATTCGGATTTGCCATAATGAGCTTCTGGTTGATATTTAAGGGTCGTTTTTAATGAATATTTTCTATAATTCTTATCATTTTCAATGCGTGATATAATTTTCCATAACTCATCATCAGGTAAAAGGCGATAAGCTTTTTCTAAGGTAGTAAAGGCTTTATGTATATCTTCTTTAGTACCTAAGCCTTGCATATGCATAAAAGCTAATGATTTTAATGCTGGTACACAGTTTTGTTTAGCTGCTTTTTGATAAAGTTCAAAAGCTTGTTTTTCGTCTTTTTTAACTCCAATCCCTGTTAAGTAAAAATAAGCTAAATTAGTTTGGGCAAGAGCATGGCCTTTATCGGCAGCCTTTCTATACCATTCGATAGCTTTAGCCATATCGGGTTCTACACCTTGTCCATATTCACTTAGTGGAAAGATAGTTCTAGGATAAGACTGGATTGGAAACGAGGATTCATATGGTACAAATTTATCTGATAAATCAGTAAGTTCTGGCGCATCATTTTCACCATTTTCATCAAAAAAATAAAATCTAGGTGCTTTACCGCCAGAACCATTTTCATAAATATAACCAATACTATTTTGAGCATCAAGATTTCCTTGTGCAGCAGCTTTTTCGAACCAACTTAAGGCTACTGGGAAGTTATTAAATTCATCGCGATACATGGAGCCTAAGTTGTATTGGGCTTGAGCAAGACCTTGATTAGCAGCTTTCTCAAACAGCATTCTTGCTTTAGTATGATAGCCTTTGTTTTCCAACGCAGTCTGATAATAAATTTCACCGAGGGTATTTTGTGCTTTTACATCGCCTTGTTCGGCAAGGCTTGCGCAGGCAGAAATATTTTCCTTATTGCTTTTTGTGGGTAAACATTTGGGTTTTGCCTGTGCAATCGTTAAATAGGGTATAGTAAAGACAACTAATAATAAAAATTTATGACGAATTAACATAGTACTACATTATCTTATATTTCAGTGTAAGCAGTTTAACATTAATTATTAATGAGTTAAATGTTTGTTTATCAAATTTATAAAACAAATTAAAAATTGAAGCATTTATTTAGTAAAAAAATGTAAATATCACTTGGTTATTGACAAAACGGCTTGGTTAAAAAACAATATTAAACAATGAATTGCATGATTTATTGCTAGCTTCATGGATTAAAAACTGGATGTCTGTGAGATAGTAAGTAAACAGTTCTCACTTTTAAATTAGCAGTTAAATACAGAAGTTTTAACTCTGATTTATTCATTAAATCTATAGCTGCATATCAATTCATTCAGCTTTTTAGATAAAAGTGGAGATAATATTTTCTGTTAGGATTAAAAATTATACTATTCATCTGATTTAGGATTAAAATGGTAATATAAAAAACTAGGTTTATTTAATCACTACTCGCTCATCTGATATTGTATGTTTAATTTCACCTATAAGCCAAGCTTTTTCCCCATTACTATTTAAGAGTGAAATAGCTTTATCTACAAACTGGTTAGGTAATATAATGATTAAGCCAACCCCACAATTAAAAGTACGATACATTTCGTGGCGACTGACATTACCTGCATGTTGTAACCAATTAAATATGGTAGGCCATTGCCAACTTGCTTCATTAAGTATTGCTTTTGTATTATCTGGTAGCACACGAGGTATATTTTCCCAAAATCCTCCCCCAGTAATATGGGCTATGGCATGCACGCTAGTTTGTGAGATTAAATCCAACACTGATTTAACATAGATTTTTGTTGGTGCAAGTAAGTGTTCAACAAGCGATTTACCTTCTAATTGCTCGTTTTGAGGCTTAATACCATTGTTTTCAATAATTTTACGTATCAAGGAATAACCATTAGAGTGAGCACCACTAGATGCTAGCGCTATTAATGCATCACCATCTTTAACTTTACTGCCATCAATCATGTTTGATTTTTCAACTACACCCACACAAAATCCTGCTAAATCATAGTCATTGCCCTGATACATACCAGGCATTTCGGCAGTCTCACCGCCGATTAAGGCACACCCTGATTGTTTACAGCCTTCAGCAATGCCGGTGATAACGGTTGTAGCAATATCGACATTGAGTTTGCCTGTTGCATAATAATCAAGGAAAAAAAGTGGTTCAGCACCTTGGACGATCAGATCATTAACGCACATGGCGACTAAATCGATACCAATTGAGTCATGTCGGTTTAAATCCATTGCTAAACGCAGTTTTGTGCCAACGCCATCAGTTCCTGACACTAAAATTGGTTCTTTATACCTTTGGGGAATAGAGCATAAAGCACCAAATCCACCTAATCCCCCCATAACTTCTGGTCGTTTGGTCTCTTTTACAACAGATTTAATTCGATTTACAAGCTCATTACCAGCATCGATATCGACACCAGCATCTTTATAGCTAAGAGAATTCTTATTTGACACAGGCGCAGTCCTTACATTAGAAAATTGGCTATATTTTAGCAAGGAAGAAATTTGTTTGCTAACAATTATTTAAAAACTTACGAAAATTAACATAGTTAATTTTTTTCGAACCAACTTTCTAAAATAATCATTGCTGAAGTTGAATCAATATGTCCCTTTTCAAGAGCACGATACCCGCATGATGAAAAAATATGAGATTTTGCTTCAACCGTTGATAACCTTTCATCTTGTAAATGCACTTGGTATCCAAACATGCCATGTAGTCTATTTGCGAATTTTCTTGCTCTTACTGTGAGCGGCTGTTCGCTGCCATCCATATTTAATGGTAAACCAACTAGCAAAAAATCAGGTTGCCATTCTTTTAAAATTTTATCAATTTCTTGCCAGTTAGGAATGCCATCACGAGCTTTAAATGAACATAAAGGATTGGCCGTTTTGGTAATATCTTGCCCAATTGCCGCTCCAATACTTGCTGTACCAAAATCGAATGCAATAATGGTTGCCATTTATTATGCATTTCCCAACTGGTGTGAAATGGTATTAATATTAATACCTAAGGATTCTGCTGCTTTTTTCCAGCGATCTTTAATAGCTACTTCAAAAATAATTTGCGGATTAGCTTCAGCAACAAGCCAGTCATTACGAGCAACTTCGGTTTCAAGTTGTAGAGATCGCCAGCTTGAATAACCTAATGACAGCAGCAGATCTTTCGGCTGTTGAGGTGAACCTATTGATTTCAAGGCGTCAAGAGAAGTAGTGATCATTACATCATCTGATATTTGAATACTAGAGGAAAATCCTAGTTGTGGTGTATGCAAAATAAATCCTTGCTCATCAGCTAAAGGACCACCACAAAAAACAGGATACTCTAGTTCAGCACAATTTTTAGACGAGGTAATCTCAAGCCGAGTAAGTACTGATCCAACATTTAGTTCTTCTATAGGTTTATTTATAATAATACCCATAGCGCCATCACGATTATGTTCACAAATATACACAACTGAACGACAAAATATAGAGTCACTCATTGTTGGCATAGCGATAATAAAATGATTTTTTAAATTCATATGCTCACATTTTTGTATAGTTTATAATGCACATAGACCGATTTTCACTTTACGCTCTACGTGGCAACACATTAGAACTTCATCTTCATTTGTTTCTTCATTAATAGATTCTGAAACAATATTAAAATTTTGAGAAAGGTAAAAATTAATTGCATCTGTATTTTTTCTATAAACATGAACAAACAGCTCATTGTGTCGTTGTTTTGCTTTTTCAATCAAAGCTTTTCCCGATCCTTTGTGGCGAAATTTATGATCAACAAACAATCCAGAGATATAATTTTCTGTTAAACCAATAAATCCTTTAACACCATTAAGGTCTTGAACATATAAGGTGGACATAGGGATCAACATTTTAACTAATTCATAATTTTTTTTAAAAAATTCCGGATTAATAAAATTATGTGCTTGCTGGTTAGCTTGCAACCATATTTCCATGATCTTGTCTAAATCCGCAGGTTGGTATTCTCTAATCATTTCAGCTCTTTTTATTTAGTCTGTGTTCTATTGCATCCATTAACAACCCTGTAATTGAAAGGCTAGGGTTGGCAGCTTCAATTTCTCGGACACAAGTTGGGCTAGTGACGTTAATTTCGGTTAATTTATCTCCAATAATATCTAACCCTACAAATAGCAATCCCTTTTCTTTTAAAATAGGTGCAACACTGTGAGCGATATGCCAATCTGTATCACTTAACGCCCTTACTTCTCCGTGTCCACCTGCAGCAAGATTACCACGGGTTTCTCCTTTTTGTGGGATCCTAGCTAAACAATATGGTACGGGCTCACCATCCACAACCAAGATACGTTTATCACCATCTTTTATTGCAGGAATAAAATTTTGCGCCATACAAAAACGGGTGTTATGATCTGTTAATGTTTCAATAATGACCGATATATTGGGATCATCTTGTTTGATTCTAAAAATTGATGCTCCTCCCATACCATCTAAAGGCTTTAAAATAATGTCACCAAATTCTTGATGAAAAGCTTTAATCAGTTGTGTTTGGCGTGTGACAATTGTTTCTGGTGTAAACTGAGCAAACCATGCTGTGAATAATTTTTCATTACAATCGCGCAAACTCTGCGGTTTATTCACGACCAATACACCGCTATCTTCTGCACGTTCTAAAATATAAGTTGCATAAATATATTCAGCATCAAAAGGGGGATCTTTACGCATTAAAATAACATCGAGATCATTAAGTGATATTATTTGCTCATTGTCCATATCGAACCAATGATCTTTATCGTTATAAACAGTTAAATTTCGTGAGGTTGCATAAGCTTGTCCATTACGCAAGAACAAATCATTCATTTCCATATAAAATAATTGATATCCACGTTTTTGTGCTTCAAGTAACATGGCAAAACTCGTATCTTTTTTTAATTTAATATGACTAATTGGATCCATAACAATACCAAGTTTAATCATAGTAACTCCTTTCTGGTTTTTATTGTTTTATTAAGTATACGTTGTGGTAACACGTAATATTCTATCTTTTTGTTTATCGTTTTTCATGAAACGTTGTAATAGATAGTGTTTTAATTACTACAAATGAAAACTATCATACTCGTTACAGTTTAAGATGCAATGTAAACCTTATGCAATTGTCATGATTCTATTTATCAACTTAAATCACCAAAATAGGCTTGTAAAGCGGATAAAGCAGTAAGTGCTGCTGTTTCAGTCCGTAATATCCTTGGTCCTAATAAAATATCTGTAAATTGATATTTATGTGTTTTGTTGATTTCAGTATCTGATAGTCCGCCTTCAGGACCAATTAACAAACTGATATTCTGTTTATCATTTGGTAAATGCTTAATGCCATGTTTAGCTTTAGGATGAACATTTAATCTTAAATCACTTGTTAAACTTTCGCACCAGTTTTCTAATTTCATCACAGGATTAATAACGGGTACAATGTTTCGTCCACATTGCTCACAAGCCGAAATTACGATTTTTTGCCATTGTTGGACTTTTTTATCTAATCTTGCGACATCAAGTTTAACTCCACAACGTTCAGAAAGCAGGGGAGTAATGCACGTAACACCTAGTTCCACCGATTTTTGAATCGTAAACTCCATTTTTTCACCACGCGATATTACTTGACCTAAATGGATATTTAGTGGGGATTCTTTATTATCTAAAACCGTTATTGCTGTTTTTACGGTAACAGATTTTTTAGTAATTTCATGTATTACTGCAGGAGTAATGTTATTTGAGCCGTCAAATAAGACAATATTTTCGCCTATTTTCATACGTAATACACGAATAAGATGATTAAATGCATTATCATCAAGGGTAAAAATACTATTTTGAACAATGGGAATAGGTTGATAGATTCGGGTCATAAAGAATAAATATTATTTCATCATAATTAAAATAAATTATAGCGTAATTTATTTATATTCGGTAATCTTCTATTTAATATAAATAAAGCATTGGAATTAAAATATGACAAAAAATAATACCGATCGAGTTTTAATTGAAGGTCTTACCGTTTATACAACTATTGGTGTATATGAATGGGAAAAAACGATTAAACAAAAATTAATCATCGATCTTGAAATGGCATGGGATAATCAGCCAGCAGGGCAGACTGATGATGTCACTTTATGTCTAGATTATTTTTTGGTAAGCCAATTAATAACTAATTTTATTCAATCAACCCAATTTGAATTAATTGAATGTGTAGCTGAACAAATAGCGAAATTAATTATAGAAAAATTTGCTGTTCAATGGTTAAAAGTCAAAATATCAAAACCACGAGCGATCGCTAATGCCAATAATGTTGCCGTAGTAATTGAACGTTTTGCTTAGTTAATTAAATAAACCTTACCTCTTTTTGAAGGGATAAAATGCAATGCTACAGTGGCTATTCATTGATGGGAATTTGAATTGGTCAATAAACTGGCAGATCAAATACTGCGATTACTATGCGGTTATCGAGTAAAAAGTGTCTTTTATTTATTAAAAATAAGTGCTAGCCTATACATCATTAAATTCCGAATTAGAATGATTTTTAGTAGTTCAAGATAAAATTGAGTCATACATTCCTTTAATCAGATGGGAGAAAAGCATGAAAGTAAAAATTATTCCATTATCTTGTGTAGTACTAAGCATGGCATTAATTGGTTGTGGTGGTAATAGCAAAGGTAAAGAATCTCATTGGTCAAAGCCTCATGGTGTTCTTGAAGATTGTAGTGGTGTAATGAGTAATTCACAGCAATGCCAAAAAAATTCATCTAACCAACAATTTATGATTCAAATCGATAGAAACTAATATGAGTGCATGGCTTATTTATGCTTTACTTTCAGCAATAACTGCTGCATTAGTAGCTATTTTAGGTAAGATTGGTTTACAACATCTTGATGTGAACACAGCAACGGCTATTCGAGCGATTGTAATGGCAGTTTTTTTAGTCGGTGTTGTTATTGTTCAAGGAAAACTTAATCTTATTAATACGTTTATTAATGACAAAAAGGCGTTATTTATTATTGCATTAAGCGGTATTGCCGGTGCCTTGTCTTGGTTATTTTACTTTATGGCAATTAAAGAAGGTAAAGTATCGCAAGTTGCGCCTATTGATAAGCTAAGCGTTGTCATTGCTGTTATCTTTGCCACTATTTTATTTGGTGAAAAAATATCGTTGTTAGCGGGCATTGGTGTGGTGATGATTTCTGCTGGTGCGATATTAGTTGCACTATTTTAGTAGTTCATTAAAAAGCTCAACAGAAACTAGTTCCCCTTTATTAACATTACCACGATTTTGCTCAAGTATGATAAAACAGTTAGCTTGATTGAACGACTGTGTGATATGAGAACCTTGCTGACCTGTTGTGATAACTTCTAACTCACCTTGAGCATTGATTTGCAGTATTCCTCTTTGAAAATCGGTTCGACCTATGCTTTTCTTAAGATTTGTTGCAGTTTTAACACGTAATGTTGAATCACTTGATAAGTTTTCTATTCCTGAAAGAGCCAAAATCAATGGTTGAACCAATTGATAAAAAGTGACTA
Organism: Gilliamella sp. Choc6-1; assembly: GCF_001690385.1. NCBI lineage: Bacteria > Pseudomonadati > Pseudomonadota > Gammaproteobacteria > Orbales > Orbaceae > Gilliamella > Gilliamella sp. Choc6-1. The sequence continues at coordinate 10,919 of NZ_LZHI01000039.1, read as the reverse complement.
ATGTCGAAACAGGGTTACCCGGTAAACCACAAAATAATGCATTATTTATTTGACCAAATGCAAAAGGTTTACCTGGTTTCATGGCAATTTTCCAAAAATTAATGTTACCTAATTGTTCAAGCGCTGTTTTGGTAAAATCTGCATCACCAACAGAAACGCCACCACTAGTTATTACCAAATCAGCTTGTTGTGAAGCTGTCTCTAATGCTTGCTTAATTTTTGTAGGGTCGTCAGCAATGATTCCTAAATCAATAATTTCACAATTGAGCTTGGTCAATAATAAATTAAGGGTAAAGCGGTTACTGTCATAAATTGAAGCAAAACTAGATAATGGTTCGCCAATAGGTGTCAATTCATTGCCTGTGGAAAAAATGGCGACTTTTAATTTTTTAAACACAGCAAGTTTGCTAATGCCTAATGTCGCAAGTGTTGATAGAATAGGTATACTAAGACGTTCACCTTTAGGAACGGTTACAGTACCTTTTTTTACATCTTCGCCTGCACGACGAATATTATTACCCAACTTCACATCAGCTAAAAAAGCAATGCCTGCATCTGATTTTTCAGTATCTTCTTGCATGATAACAGCGTCTGCGCCATGTGGAACCGGTGCACCTGTCATGATACGTATACAGGTATGTTCTGGCCAGTAAAGATTGGTGATATCATCGCCTGCAAAAATAGTTTTTGATAGTGGTAATAGTTTTGATTGCTTGATATCAGATAATCGAACCACATAACCATCCATTGCCGAATTATCAAATCCAGGTACATTAATTGGTGAAATAACAGGCTCTGCAGTGATTCTTTCTAATGCATCGAATAATTGCACGGTTTCACTTTCAGGTGGTTTAGTTAATAATGCAGCTTGTAGAATTTTGCATTTTGCTTGTTCGAAAGTCAGTAACATATATATTTTCTTTATAGTTAATTGCTCATTATGGTTTATTGATAATTTAGGTATTAAATTAAATGATTTTCTATCTACATAAGATTAAAACTATTAATTGATTATTATTAATGCTTTACATTATTACGTCTCCATAAAGCGACGTAAGCATATCACTAAACATTAAATAAAAAGTTCATAATATCACCGTCTTGAACAATATAATCTTTACCTTCAGAACGCATCTTGCCGGCCTCTTTTGCACCTTGTTCACCACCATATTTAATAAAATCATCAAAAGCGATAGTTTGTGCGCGAATAAAGCCTTTTTCAAAATCGGTATGAATTTTCCCTGCTGCTTGAGGGGCTGTATCGCCCACTGAAATTGTCCATGCGCGGACTTCTTTCACTCCAGCAGTAAAATAAGTTTGTAAATTTAGTAAACTGTATCCTGCACGGATAACACGATTTAATCCTGGCTCAGTTAAGCCTAAATCTTGCATAAACTCATCACGATCTGCATCATCAAGCTCGGCAAGTTCTGCTTCGATAGCTGCACATACTGGTACAACTATTGCTTTTTCTTGTGCTGCAATGGTTTTAACTTTATCTAAATAAGGGTTATTTTCAAAACCATCCTCATTCACATTAGCAATATACATGGTTGGCTTCAATGTTAGAAAACTTAGGTATTTAATGGCATTAAGTTCTTCTTTACTCAACTCTAATAACAATAATTTTTTACCTTGTTCAAGGTGCGGTAAACATTTTTCCAGAATTTCAAGTTCAAATTTAGCTTCTTTATCTCCTCCTTTGGCTCGTTTTTGCAAACGTGTCATAGCTCGTTCACAAGCTTCAAGGTCTGACAATGCAAGTTCAGTATTGATGATTTCGATATCTTCAGCAGGATCGATTTTACCTGCCACGTGGATAATATTCTCATTTTCAAAGCAACGTACAACATGACCGATTGCTTCTGTTTCACGTATATTAGCTAAAAATTGATTGCCTAAACCTTCACCTTTTGATGCACCTTTTACTAAACCAGCAATATCGACAAACTCCATTGTAGTTGGCAAAGTGCGTTGTGGTTTGACAATTTCCGCAAGTTGATCTAAACGTGGATCGGGCATAGGTACCACGCCCGTATTTGGTTCAATAGTACAAAATGGAAAGTTAGCTGCTTCAATTCCTGCCTTGGTTAGTGCATTAAAAAGCGTTGATTTACCTACATTCGGTAGTCCTACGATGCCACATTTGAATCCCATATTGTTTGTTACCTTTTGTCATAAAATATCTAAAAAATGAGGGATGATTATATACTAGTTCGTACTATTTGTGCCAATGTTCTTATTAATGAGTTTGTGATTGACTGAACAAAGTAATCATATTTTTCTTATATGTAGCAAATGTATTGCAAAGCGCAACTTGCGGTAAATTAGGTCTTAATAAAAGTTTATTGTTCAATATGTAAACCAATTTGATAAAGCTGGTTTTTTTTAAGACCGTAAATTTCAGCTGTTATTGCTGCGGCTTTTTTTAATGGAAGTTCTTTTTGTAATAACTTTAGTGTATGAATCACATTAGGATCAATATTATTATCACGTTTAAAATTACCTTCAACGATTAAAACAAATTCACCTTTTTGACGAGCTGCATCTTCATTTAACCAATTGATTAATTCATTTATAGGATAGCTAACAATCGTTTCCCATGTTTTGGTTAATTCTTTCGCTAATACAATTTGTTTATTTTCGCCAAAAATGGATAACATATCATTGAGTGTATCTAATAATCGATGTGTTGATTCATAAAAAATCATTGTACGTGGCTCATTAATTAATTTAGCTAAACTATCTTGTCGAGCCTTGCTTTTTGCGGGTAAAAAACCTTCATAAATGAACTTGTCAGAGGGTAATCCCGCAACAGATAATGCAGCAATTGCAGCACAAGCTCCCGGAATTGGTACAACGTTGATATTATTTTCTCGGCAAGTTTTAACCAGATGATATCCTGGATCATTAATTAATGGTGTGCCAGCATCTGAAATCAAAGCAATGGATAATCCAGATTGAAGCTTTTCGATTAAAATTTTTGATTTTTCTTGCTCATTATGATCGTGCAAAGCAAAAAGCTTAGCTTTAATGCCTAGATGCTGTAACAGCAAGCCACTATGACGAGTATCTTCCGCAGCTATAAGATCGACATTTTTGAGTATTTCAATTGCTCTAAGAGAGATATCATCCAAATTACCAATTGGTGTTGCAACAATATATAAAGTCATTATTTTAAATCACATTAAATTTTTGTAGAAAATAGATAAAGAGACTGTACGAAAGCCTATTTTATTGTATATACTCACCGCTTTCAAAATAAATCCGAATAATCTTTATTTCAGTAGTTGTAAAAATGCATAAATGATTAGAATTTATATACAAAAGGGTTTATTTCAACAGTGAATGACACATAATATAGAACTTAACTAACAGTTAGTTCATTTAATTAATTTTAATGCTATTTCGATTAATGCTTTAAAGCAGGATGGCTTATTTTTAACCCCATTTTATTGAATTAGCATAAAGAGGATTAATATAATAGCTTTTTGTTGTAAAAGCGATAAAATGTGTAAATTAAAAATAGCTATGAATGAAAGGTGTTGCTTTGAAAAAAATTCTTGTATTAAGTTGTTTAAGTTTGACAATTGCTGCATGTACTCAAACTAACCCAGCTAAAATTGAAAATATAACCACATCTTCCGTTGGTTCAACATCAACCACTTATGCTAAACCACCTAAAAATATTTCAACAAATAGCAAGGTCACAAAATCACCAGACACAAAAACAACTTCATCCAATACTACAGTGGATACAAATACATACAGTAATAATGGTACGGTTATTACTAATCAACGTATTGTTTATAATCGTAATTATGACGATATTCCTAAAGGGGGATATCAAGGCGATACTTATACGGTTAAACGAGGTGATACACTATTTTATATTGCTTGGGTGACAGGTAACGACTATCGTTCATTGGCCGCTAAAAATAATATTAAAGAACCTTATGCTGTTAATGTAGGTCAAGTATTAGATGTAAGTGGTGGAACTACAGTAGTTGTTACCCAAAAAACGACGACCTCGAAAAATAATTCTATTGCTGTCCCTACTACAGTTGGGGCTTCTAATGCTAAGCCTGTAGTGACAACGACAACCACCACAACGACAACAACGAATAATAAATCTCATCCACCTAAAACAACGCAAACTACTGAGACAGTAACGCAATCGGTTAATGCCTCAAATAGCGAATCGATGAGTCCAGGTATGCCAGCTTCGAATATCGCTAATATTTCATGGAAATGGCCAACGAAAGGTAAAATAATCGAGAAATTTTCAAATGCAAGTAAAGGTATAGATATTGCAGGATCTTTAGGTGATAAAGTTGTTGCAGCGGCAGATGGTCGTGTTGTGTATTCTGGTAATGCTTTACCAGGATATGGTAATTTAATTATCGTTAAGCATAATGATGATTATTTAACCGCATATGCACATAACCAATCGATTTTAGTGAAAGAACAGCAAGTTGTGCGTGCAGGAGAACAAATTGCAACTATGGGAGCAACAGGCACTACATCAGTAAGATTACACTTTGAAATCCGATACAAAGCACAGTCTGTTGATCCTATAAAATACTTACCAAAATTATAAGTATCGAGTTAAACATGATTAACTCAATACTATGGGTATGCAAGAATGTTTATGTGTATACCAATAAATACAAGATATATAATAAAATTTATTCTACGTAACAAAGGAGTTATATTCATGGCAGTTAAAAAATTAGTATTAATTCGACATGGAGAAAGTGTTTGGAACCAAGAAAACCGTTTTTGCGGTTGGACTGATGTTGACTTATCTGACAAAGGCAGTAAAGAAGCAGCCGAAGCAGGCAAGCTACTTAAACAAGAGGGCTTCCAATTTGATTATGCTTATACGTCAGTATTAAAGCGCGCTATTCACACTTTATGGCATGTGCTTGATGAAGTTGACCAAGCTTGGTTACCTGTTGAAAAATCTTGGAAATTAAACGAACGTCATTATGGTGCATTACAAGGTTTAAACAAAGCCGAAACCGCAGCGAAATATGGTGATGAACAAGTAAAATTATGGCGTCGTGGTTTTGCAATCACACCTCCTGCGCTTGAAAAATCAGATGAACGTTTTCCTGGTCACGATTCGCGTTACAGCAAATTACCTGAATCAGAATTACCATTAACCGAAAGCTTAGCATTAACCATTAAACGTGTACTACCTTACTGGGAATCAACAATAGCCCCACGTGTAGCTAAAGGTGAACGTGTTATTATTGCTGCTCATGGCAACTCACTTCGTGCATTGGTAAAACATTTAGACAACATCAGCGATGATGATATTATCGAACTAAACATCCCAACTGGTGTGCCATTAGTGTATGAATTTGACGACAATATGAAAATCATCAAACATTACTACCTAGGCAATGCTGACGAAATCGCTGCAAAACAAGCTGCTGTTGCCAACCAAGGTAAAGCAAAATAATTATTCAATAAGCTATTAAAGAGGTAGGTTATTTAACTTACCTTTTTTATTATCTAAATTATCATTTTATTTAACCACTTTTATTGATTTAATCTAATTTTGAGAACTTAATTTTGTCTAAAATCTATTATATATATGGCGTAATGAATGCCGGAAAATCTACAGAACTTTTACAAATTGATCATAATTATTTAAGTAATAATATGAAGACGTTATTACTTAAATCATCAGTCGATACCCGTGATTCGGCTATTGAAATTGTTTCTCGTTTAGGATTACGTAAAAAAGCATTGCTTCTTGACGACAACACGGTTGATGCCATCATTGAACACATTAAACAAAATGATTACGCTTGTATTCTTATTGATGAAAGCCAGTTTTTATCTAAAAATACAATATGGAAATTATCCGATGTTTGTGATGATTATGGTGTGCCAATCATGTTTTTTGGCATAAAAACGGATTACATGGGGCATTTATTTGAAGGTTCTAAAACTCTTTTAGAAATTGCAGATAATTTTAGAGAGTTAAAAACGGTTTGTTGGTGTGGTAAAAAGGCAACTATGATCTTATTAGAAGGACAAGACGGTCAAATTGTTAAATTTGGTAATTCCATACATTTAGGAGACAGTGAATACCACTCAGTATGCCGAAAACACTGGAAGGTAGGACAAATAAGACCGAGCCTTTAATAATTCAATATTTTATTCTTATCTAAAGATGTGAGTTACCATTCTTGTTATGATTTATCATGATAAAAAGTGTGAATAAGTTCGCATTTTTAATATTTTCTTTTTGTTGATTTTGTCTGCTTTATGTCATATTGCCTGAAACGATATAGTTTCGGGTATATTAATAAATCTTGAGGAATCAACATGAAATTTAAAACTATTTCATTAGCAGTATTGTTGAGTTTAACTGCGTACACAGCCAATGCGAAGGAGTTTGTATTAATTGATAATGAAAAAGGCATCGCTAAAGGCAATTGGTCTATAGCAAGCAAAGATTTGGGTATAAAAGAACAGCGCTTTGCTATTCAAAATACGGTTCTTAAAGGTGGCAAACAAGAAGGCAGTGAATTACTGACTATAGACAGCAATGATTTTACAATTAAATTAAGCCCAACGCGTGGATTAGGTATTATTTCTGTTATCGGTGATGGTGTTCGCATGGGGTGGGATTCACCCGTTGATGAAATTGTCAATCCAAAATTTATTAATTTAGAAAGTCGTGGTGGATTAGGTTGGCTAGATGGTTTTAATGAAACAATGGTGCGTTGTGGTTTTGAATGGACAGGGCATGCAGTAAAAACGGATGGCATGATGTATACGCTTCATGGGCGTGCGCAAAACACCCCTGTATCAAAATTAATTATTGATGTCTCTGAAAAAAAACCATATACCATAACCATTAAAGGCTTGATTAAGGAAAACACCTTCAAAAAAAGTCATCTAGAAACTTGGGTATCACTAAGTTATGTTCCTGGTAGCAAGCAATTTACAGTGCATGATGTAGTCACCAATAAAAGTGATTATGCCCGAGACTACCAAATCATCTATCATAGTAACTTTGGCACACCAATTCTTGAAGAAGGCGCTAAATTTATTGCACCAGTTAAAGAAATTTCACCATTTAATGATTATGCCAAAACTGGTTTGAAAACATGGCAAACTTATTTAGGTCCAACGAAAGGCTTTGATGAAATGGTGTTTAATGTTTATCCTTTTGCTGATACAAACGGTCAAACTCAAGTTATGATAACCAATAAAGCAGGGGATAAAGCAGCAGGAATTGCTTTCAACATTAAAGAACTCCCTGTATTGTCATTATGGAAAAATACCGATACGTTAAAACAAGGTTATGTGACAGGATTAGAACCTGGAACAAGTTTTGCTTATCCTGTCACAATTGAACGAGAACAAAAACGCGTTCGCCAATTAGGACCAGGGCAAAGTGCGCAGTTTACCTTAACATATAGTTTACTAACAGATAAAAATGCAGTAGCCAAATATGCAAATCAAATCGAAGCGATTCAAGGTGATCAAGAAACAAAAATTATTGAACAACCCATGGCTAAAGAATAAGATTGAATCTTACAACTAACAAGGAAGTTAGCTGTAGGTTGATATTATGTACACAAATTATGAACACACCATACTAGTAAAAATCATATTTATATTTGCCTATCAATTATTTTTATACCAGGATAAAAATTAATTTATCCTCTATAAATTGATTTGAAAGAGCCTGATAGACTAAAGCTTTTACTTAAAAGTATCATGAATTACCCAATTTTCTCTATTGCTAGCAAACAAGGGCAATTTTCGTTTTTCTGCATTTTCTCAATTAAAACAGATAATATTGGTTGATGAATATATAAATATTTATGATACATAGCAATGTATTATAGATAATAAACACGGCGTTACAGTGATATAGACATTTCCATAATTTCAAGTATAAGATGTCATCCACTTAATCTTTAATAACGACCTGAATATAGGCTTTTTTTACTAAGCAGTAAGCTTAGAATGATTTTTAATTGGACAATATTTTATACTCTAAAAAAATTAATTTAAACGAGCATATTTTAAAGAAGTCGATGTAAAATGGCTTGTTATATTTTAAATAAAGGAACTAAAATGACAACTAGGCGAATGATAATTGGTATCAGTGGTGCAACAGGTTTTGCTTATGGCATAAAAGCGTTAGAACTATTAAAACCGTTGGATATTGAAACTCATTTAGTGATTTCAAAAGCGGCACAACTTACACATTCTCACGAAGTACCAAATATAAGCCTAGCTCAGGTAAAATCACTGGCAGATAAAGTTTACTCTATCAACAATATTGGTGTAGCGATTGCCAGTGGTTCATTTAAAACTATGGGAATGCTCATTGCACCTTGCTCAATGCGTTCTCTTGCTGCAATTGCACATGGTTTATCGGATAATTTGCTCACTCGAGCGGCTGATGTAGTGTTAAAAGAGCGTCGTCGGTTGGTATTAATGACAAGAGAGTCGCCATTGCATTTAGGGCATATTAAAAATATGGAAGCAGTTACACTTATGGGAGGGGTTATATTTCCTCCAGTGCCAGCATTATATCAGCATATTGAAAGTCTTGATGATATGATTACGCATAGTGTAGCTAGAGCGCTTGATCTATTTGATCTTAATATTCCTTCGTTACCTCGCTGGGGTGAAGATATACCTTTAAACACTAAACAGCCTTAATAGCGTTATTACTATAATTTAATATGAAAGCAGATAAAAAAATCATCACCTTTATACAAAAACATCATGTGTTGTCACTCAGTGTTATCTTACCTGATGCTAACCTTTGGGCATGTAATGCTTTTTATGTGTTTAATGAAGATTTGATGTGTTTATATATTCTTACTGAATTAACAACTGATCATGGTAATGCTATGTTAAATCATGCGCAAGTAGCAGGTACAATAAGCCTTACCCCGAAAACGGTGGCAAAAATACAAGGAATACAATTTCAAGCAATAGCATTGCAACTAATAGGCAATAAGGCAAAGCAAGCCTACTCACTTTATTATCAAAAATTCCCTTTTGCCAGAATAATAAAAGCACCTATTTGGTCGCTTGAATTACAGCGAATAAAAATGACAGATAATCTTATGGGATTTGCTCACAAAATTCATTGGGTGAAAAGAAATTTATATAAATGATTGGTTTTTGGTTTTTTTGCCTGTTTCAACAAAAGTTTTACTTTTTTAAAACCCACATTAATGTTATGAATTCCCATAATCAACCTGTTTTCCTGCTTTACGTCTCGTACGATTCATGCTAAATAGCTATCTAATAGAGCTTGTTGTATCTTAGGGAATAGTCCGCGAAGGTGTTTTCTTTCGAAATAGGCTTGCTCACTTTACTTGCATAGCGAATGACTTTCGGCCCTAGATGTTGCCAGCACAGGCACCCAAAAATAAAGTAATCCATGCAATTGGGGCATTTTTTGAAGCATAAATTATGGGGTTGATATGACCGCCAAAGCCATGAAAGGACATGGGTAATGGAGGCAAGCTTTTAGGTCCGTGCTCCATATAACAGCGGATAAATTCCCGTTCGTATTTATCGTCTTGATCCTTATAATTATTTTTGCCAATGCCGACTGATTGAACAATGGGAAATCCAATTTTATAAGCCAAGGGATAAGTTGACCATATTGGTATCACCCATGTTTGAGCCTATTTCGCCAAAGTTGGTCGGCATAATATGTTCCCACTTAAATACCACAGTGCCACTGCAATATTTAGAGCGTTGAATATATACTTGCTTTGTGATTCGATTAAACCGTATCCGAAAATGGTGGATGGTAAATAGTTCAAAGCGATAAATATAGCGGAAATAACAGATACATAAATCTAATATACTACCTTAATTCAAATAGCCTGCACTGTAAGGAATCAAAAATATAAGTAAACTAATACAAGTTAGAATATTCCTAAAATTTGCAAACATACCACTACTAATCTCTAAATATCGATCGTTATAGGCATAGGAAGATTTTATTGGTTTGAAGTTATTATTGACGGATTCTTGAGTATAGTCTTTGGGCTTCTTTTGGCGTCATATTATCGCTAGTATAGCCCATTTTCAATTTTTTGTGGGGTTTGGGTTTTTTAAGCCTTGAGAGTACAAAGACTATTTATCCGCATAATGTTAAAAATATCGAAAATTATAACATAAAACTGGGTAAAATTAATATTTGTTTTTATTTAGGGAGATGTAATTTTCGTATCTTGATGAATTTATATTAAAAATAGAGTCATTTTGGTAGGGCGACATAAATTGAATTGAGCTTGTTTTTTTATTTTTTAAAATCAATAAGTTAAAAATCTTTAAAAATTTAAAAAATCTGGTAGAATTTGTTGGTCGCTATAACTGTAAATAAAACAGATGGCTACAATTAGAGTGTTCCCTGTATACACAGGGATAAACCGCGACACATATTTAAATGAGGTAATACATGGCTGTGTTCCCTGTATACACAGGGATAAACCGCGCTACAAATCAAGCCTGAACAGTTAGATTTTGTGTTCCCTGTATACACAGGGAACACCCCTTTATCTTAATGCTAAAACCCTAACCCCAGTTAATTGATAATATTTTAAGTGGGCTTAAAAGCAGCAACCTAAAAAAACATGGCTCACTAAGCTTATCTTAAATTTCAATAAATTAACTTCAGTTAAATATTGCAAATTGTGTAAAAATCGTGTAATTTTATGCCTGATTTTGGTTATCATTACTGATTATTAAAATTACCGATAAAAATAGATAAATATGACAAAACTAAATAAAAATAAGTAGCAAGGTAGTAAAGGAAAAAAAATGGTAAAACATTTAGATAAAATCGTCGAACAAGCAGGACAAGCAGGGAAAGACTTGCTTAGCCAATTAACCAATAAAGTTAACCA